>CAYYSW010000350.1:0-2522 GCA_964474395.1 uncultured Halobacteriales archaeon | reverse complement strand
CGCATCGCGGAGGCCGAGAACGACCCCGAGACCATCCTGCTCGCCCTCGACAACATGACCTCGGAGTTCATGCAGGAGAACTGCATCAGCGCGTTCAAGCGGATGGGCGCCCCCGAGGCCTTCGAGGAGATGAACGCCCGCGCCCAGAAGCGCAACAAGGAACCCATCCGGGTCCTCGGCAAGATCGGCGACCCGCGGGCCCTGGAGACGCTCCTGCCGTACATCGACGGCGACTCCGACCCGGCGCTCCAGCGCGTCACGCTCCAGGCCATCGGCGAGATCGGCGACGCGGCGGCGGCGGCGGCCGTCGCCGACCGCCTCGTCGCCGACCAGCCCGAAGTCCGGTCGAACGCCGCCCGCGCGCTGGGCAACATCGGCGACACCCGGGCCGTCGACCCGCTCGCGGACCTGCTCGCGGACGACGAGGACGACTCCGTGCGCACCAGCGCGGCGTGGGCGCTCAACCAGATCGGCACCGAGAAGGCCCTCGAAGCGGCCAGCGAACACGACGACGACCGCTCGTTCATCGTGCAGGCGGAAGCACGGAAGGCCCGCGAGGCACTCGATTCGGACTCCGACGAACCGGAGCCACAGGCCACGGCCTGACCGACCCGGGACTTCTTATCCGAAGCCGGGACCACGCCCCGTGTGTCCCGCCCGCTCCCCGTCGCGTTCCTCACCCTGCTCCTCGTCAGTACCGCGCTCGCACCGCCAGCGGCGGCTGTCGGCGGGCCGACGGACCCCCGAGTCGATGAGGTGACCACCGGCGGCCGCGAGGCCGGCGGGCACCCGCGGTTCGCGGCCCTCTACCCCAACCCCCACGCGTCGGGCGACGCCGGCGAGTTCGTCGCCCTCGACGTGCCGGCCGGGACCGACCTCGGGACCTACCGGCTCTGTGACGGCGAGCGATGTGTCGCGCTTCCGAACCGAACCGGGGAGGGGCGGGTCGTCCTGACCGCCGCCCCGCGACGGGCCCGGAACCTGACGGACGAACCGGTCGTCGGACTCCCGTCCGACCTCGGCCTCGCCAACGGTGGCGAGGTGGTGACGCTCGTCCGGGAGGGGACGACGGTCGCGACGGTCCGGTACGAGCGCGCCCCCGAGGGCGAAGTCTACTACCGGGAACGCGGTGGGGAGCGGCCCCGCTGGTCGTGGCGGCCCCTCGGCGCGACCGACCGTCCGGTCGTGACAGGCGGGCCGGCACGCGTCGAGGCGTTCGTCCTCCCCGACGCGCCCGGTGTAGCCCTCCGGGCTCTCGAATCGGCCGACGAGCGACTCCTGCTGGCGGGCTACACCCTCACCTCCGAGCGGGTGGTCGACGCGCTCCTCGCCGCCCATCGACGAGGGGTCCGGGTCCGCGTTCTCGTCGACGGGAGTCCCGTCGGCGGGGCGACGACCCGGCAGGCGGCGGCGCTCGACCGGCTCGCGGCCGCGGGCGTCGCCGCCCGAGCGGTCGGCGGCCCGCGGGCGCGCTATCGCTTCCATCACGCGAAGTACGCCGTCGCCGACGGCCGGGCGCTGGTCACGACCGAGAACTGGAAGCCGGCGGGCGTCGGCGGCCGCTCCAGTCGGGGGTGGGGCGTCGTCGTCCACGACCGGAACGTGACCAAGGGGCTCGCAGCGACGTTCCACGCCGACTGGACGGGTCCCGGTGCGATACCCTGGGTCGAGTTCCGCCGCGGCCGGTCGTTCGAACCCGCGGAACCGAAGAACGGATCGTTCCGGACGCGTCACGAACCCGAGGGACTCGGCGTCGAGTCCGTCAGCCTGCTCGTCGCCCCCGAGAACGCCGAGGACGAGGTCGTGGGGCGCATCGACGGCGCGACCGACTCGCTGGACGTCCTGCAGGTGTCGCTCGGCGGCCCCGACGGGCCGTTCACCCGGGCGCTCGTCCGGGCGGCCCGTCGGGGGGTCGAGACCCGAATCCTCCTGTCGGGGGCGTGGTACGTCCGCGAGGACAACCGCGCGCTTGCCGACCGGTTGAACGCGCTCGCCGAACGGGAGGGCCTCCCGCTGACGGTCCGCCTCGCCGACCCGGGCGGGCGCTTCGGGAAGGTCCACGCGAAGGGGCTGCTCGTGGACGGCCGGGAGGCCGTCGTCGGGAGCCTCAACTTCAACGCCCACAGCGCCCGCGAGAACCGCGAGGTGGTCGTCGTGCTCACCGGCGAGGCCGTCGCGGGCTACTACGCCGAGGTGTTCGAGGCCGACTGGACGGGCGGGGGGAGCGGCATCACGGGGCCGCTCCCGGCGGGGCTACTCGCGGCGCTGGGCGTCGGAGTACTCGGGGCGCTGGTCCTCGCCCGGCGCATCGAGTTCGAGGAGGGGTCGTGAGTCCGGGCCGGGAGTGTCGGGAAAGCGGGTTCAGTCGTCCTCGTCGCGCAGGAGCGTCGAGCGGAGGTCCTCGTCGATCTCGGCCTCGCTCATCTTCTCGACGAGGGAGTCGAGGACCGCCTCGCGCTTGCCGGGGACGAACTTGATCGAGCCGACGACGAGGTGGCCGCCGCCGCTGACGCCGGCGCCGG
>CAYYSW010000349.1:2296-2552 GCA_964474395.1 uncultured Halobacteriales archaeon | reverse complement strand
GAACTCTCCTTCGACACCTTCCACGGGACCTGGTAGGGCGACCTCTGGGCCCCGCCCCGGTTTCCTTTTCCCGGGAGTCAGAACGACTCCCGCAGGTCCGCCGCGATGGCGTCGAACGCCCGGTTCGCGTCGTCCATCGTCTCGGCGAAGTTGACGAACCCGTGTATCATCCCCTCGTAGTGGTGGCGCGACACCGGGACGCCCGCGTTTTCGAGTCGGTCGGCGTACGCCCGTCCCTCGTCGCGCAGGGGGTCGA
>CAYYSW010000349.1:0-2286 GCA_964474395.1 uncultured Halobacteriales archaeon | reverse complement strand
CCGGCGGTGACGACCGTCGCGGGCGGCAGGTCCGAGTGGTCGCGCGCCAGGAGGGGCGCGGCGTACTCGTTTCTCCGGTGTGCTCGCTCGGGGAGGTAGTTCCGGTAGTAGTTGCGGATGGACGCCCGCTCCAGGAGGTAGCCCTCGCCGTTCTCCTCGTAGGAGTCGAAGTCGTGGAGCTCCGGGGAGGCGACGGCGGGGTAGACGAGCACCTGGTGGACGATGTCCGGGGGGCCGGACTCCCGCTCGTCTCCCGGGTCCCCCGCCCGACCGTCCGAGGAACGGTTAGTTCTTCGCTCGTCGCGCGCGAGCAGGGTGATCGCCGCCGCGAGGTTCCCGCCGGCGCTGTCGCCGCCGACGGCGATGCGGTCCGTGTCGGCGCCGAAGCGGTGGCCGAACTCCGCGACCCACTCGACGGCGGCGTAGCAGTCCTCCAGGCCGGCCGGGAAGGGGTGTTCGGGCGCGAGGCGGTAGTCCACGCTGACGACGACACTGTCGGCGGCGTTCGTCAACGCCCGGCAGAACGCGTCGTAGGTGTCGAGGCCGCCGAGCATCCACCCGCCGCCGTGGAGGAACACCGTGGCGGGGAACGGCCCCTCGCCGGCGGGCCGATAGACCCGGACCGGGACGTCGCCGTTCGGTCCCGGGACGTGCCGCTCGCGTACGTCGCCGACCGCCTCGGGGTCCCCCTCGACGGCACAGAGGTCGCGATACGTCTCGCGAGCGTCCGGGAGCGACTGGCGGTACAGCGGCGGGACGCCGGCCTCGGAGAGGCCGTGGAGGAACGACTCGACCTGTGGGTCCAGCTGTGACGACATGTGCACCACGTTATCGTAGTGCAGGTTAAGGGTATCCTCGGGTCGGTGCGACTAAGCGACGCGGCTGGCGAGTGGAGGGCATGTACGTCATCGCACACGGCGGCGCGGGCGGCCCCGTCGACGAACCGGAGCCACGGCAGGGCGTCCTCGACGAGGCCGTCGGCGCGGGCGAGTCGGCCGGGGCGCCCCTCGACGCCGTCGTGGAGACGGTGCGGGTCCTCGAATCCTCCCCCCGGTTCAACGCGGGCGTCGGCGGGTCTGTCCAGTCGGACGGTATCGTCCGCACGGACGCCGGCCTGATGACCGGCGACCGGCGGGTCGGCGCGGCCAGTTCGATGCCCGGCGTCGAACACGCCTGCGAGGTGGCCCGCGTCGTCCTGGAGGAGACCCCCCACGTCTGCGTCTCGGGCGTCCACGCCGTGGACCTCGCGGACGCCTACGGTGTCGAGGTGGAGTGCGACCTCTGGAGCGACCGGACCCGCGAGCAGTGGGGCGACGAGGACCCGCCGGCGCGCGACGACGTCCGCGCGCAACTGGAGTGGCTCCGCGGGGACTTCGGCGGCGCGCCGGAGGGGGACGGGAGCGAACACGACCACGACACGGTCGGCGCGGTGGCGACCGACGGCGACGCGGTCGCGGCGGCCACCTCCACCGGCGGGCGCTGGCGGGCGCTGGCCGGCCGGGTCGGCGACGTCCCGCAGGTCGGCTCGGGGTTCTTCTGTACGCACGCGGGGGGTGCCAGCGCGACTGGCGCCGGCGAGGACATCGTCCGCGTCACCCTCTCGCGGCGGGCCGTCGACCACCTCGAACTCGGGCGGGGGCCGGAGGAGGCCGCCGAACTCGCCATCGAGGAGTTCGAGGACATCACCGACAGCAGCGCGGGTGTCATCGTCATGGACCGCGAGGGTCGGGCGGGAAGCGCGTTCAACTCCGAGGCGATGCAGACCGGGCGGGTGAGTCGGGGCGAGGAGGTGTGAGTCGGCTACCCGCCGTCGTCGTCCGCGCGCTCGACCTCCACGACGCGGTACCGGTCGTCGGTTCCGAGCGCGCTCGCGAGGCGGTCGGCCGCCCCAGTCACGTCGACCCTCCGTCGGACTCGTCGGCCAGCGGTCCCTCGTAGTCGATGGTGTCGCCGGCGAACGGGCGGTCGGGCGCCCGGTCGCGGGCCCGCCGCATCAGTTCCTGATGCGTGTTGCGTTCCGGTTCGTCCGGCCCGGGGCGACACTGCTCGTAGGTGCCGTCCTCGCGCATCAGCCAGCGTTTGGTGTTGTCGGCGAGCATGACGTCCAGGACGTCACCCAGTTCCCGCTGGAGGTCGGGGTCGGTGACGGGGATGACGGCCTCGATGCGCCGGTCGAGGTTGCGCGTCATCCAGTCGGCCGACCCGATGTAGTAGCGGGCCTGCGGGTCGCCGTCGGCCGCCGCCCCCTCGCTCTCCACGCCCGCCCCGTGCTCGAAGTAGAAGATA
>CAYYSW010000348.1:0-2570 GCA_964474395.1 uncultured Halobacteriales archaeon | reverse complement strand
CCGCCGAGGTAGTTGTTCTTCTCGACGACCATCGTCTTCACGCCGCGCTCCGCGAGTTCCTTCGCGGCCATCAGTCCCGACGGGCCGCCCCCGAGGATGATGACGTTGGACTCGGTGAACTCCATGAACTCGTCGGTCCACTCCTGTCCGATGGCGCGCGTGACCTGTGCCTCGCTGACGTCGCTGAACGGCTGATGCTGGCTCATACCACTAGGTGATACCTTTGAGTGGTAATCAAGGTTTGGGCCGGGGGAACAGGTTTCACCCGTCCATCCGGAGGGGGTGCCATGCAACCGACCGACCGGGTCCGGGCGTGTACGCGCTCGCGCATCCGTGTGATGTTCGACCTCGCGCAGGCGACGGGGGGCGACCTCGTCCGACTCGAGGTCGGCGAGCCGGACTTCGATACGCCCGACCACGCCACCGAGGCGGCCGTCGCCGCCGCCCGGGGCGGGGAGACCCACTACACCTCGAACGCGGGCCTGCCCGAACTCCGGGCGGCCATCAGCGAGACGCTCGAGGGGGAGTACGGCGTCCGACACGGCCCCGAGGAGGTCGTCGTCACGACCGGCGGCATGGAGGCGCTGCACCTCGCGGCGCTCTGTACGCTCTCGCCGGGCGGCGAGTGCGTCATCCCGACGCCGGGGTGGCCCAACTACTTCGCGCAGGCGCGACTGGCCGACGCCCGCCCCGTCGAGGTGCCGATGCCCTACCCCTTCGACCTCGACGCCGACCGGGTGGTCGAGGCGATGAGCGAGGACACCGACGCCGTCGTCCTCTGTTCGCCCTCGAACCCGACGGGGCGGGTGTTCGACCCCGACGCCGTCCGGGCCGTCGTCGAGGCGGCGGCCGACCACGACGCCTACGTCGTCGCCGACGAGGTGTACGCGGCGCTCACCCACGACCGCGACCCGACGGGCATCGCGGCGCTGACGGGCCACCCCGACCACGTGCTCACGGTCGGGTCCTGTTCGAAATCCCACGCGATGACGGGGTGGCGCGTGGGCTGGCTGGCCGGCCCCCCCGAGATAGTCGACGAGGCGACGAAGATACGCGAGGCGACGACGGCTTCGACCTCCAGCGTGGGCCAGCACGCGGCGCTGGCCGCGCTCACCGGCCCGCAGGGCCCCGTCGAGGAGATGCACGCCGCCTTCCGCGAGCGCCGGAATTACGTCGCCGACCGCCTCGACGACATGAGCGGCGTCGACGCCCCCCGGCCCGAGGGCGCGTTCTACTCCTTCCTCGACCCCGAGACCGACGAGCGGAGCCTCCCGCTGGCAAAGCGGTTGCTGCGGGAGGAAGGTGTCGTCCTCGCGCCGGGCGAGGGGTTCGGGGAGGCCGGCGAGGGCCGTCTCAGGTTGAGTTTCGCCAACAGCATGGACCGGCTCGAAGAAGGGCTCGACCGACTGGAACGCGGCCTCTAGGGTCGCGTTCGCGTCAGGCGGTCCCCTGCGTCCACGGGAGCTGTCGTTCGCCCACGCGGCGGATGACCGCCGACGAGAGGTAGCCCAGCACCCCGATGGTGATCATCCCGACGACGATGACCGGGTACGACCCGCCGGTGTACGACGACCACGTCAGGAAGCCGAGGCCGCCGCCCGCTATCATCTCCGCGGCGATGAGGTTGACCCAGGCGAGGCCCATCCCGACGACCATCCCTGTGTGGATGGCCGGCAGCGCGGCGGGGTAGACGACGTGGCGGAAGCGCTGGCCGACGCCCGCGCCGAGCGTCTCGGCGGCGCGCTGGTACTCGTCGTCGATACCCCGCACCCCGTCGATGGTGTTCAACAGGATGGGGAAGAAGCCCCCGAGGAACGTGATGAACACCACGCTCGTCTCGATGGCGACGCCAAAGAGGTTCAGCGTCGGGATGACGAGGATGGCGAACGGGATCAGCGCGATAGGCGGCACCGGTCGGAGTATCTCCAGTGCCGGGAAGACGAAGTCGCCGAAGACGGCGTTCCAACCGATGAGCAGCCCCAGCGGGACGCCGATCAGCACCGCCAGTGCGAACGCGCCGTAGACGCGCAGCGTGCTCAGTATCACGGCGTTCCAGTAGCCGTCGTCGGCGAACATGTCGGCGAACGCCGTCGCGACGGCGACCGGCCCCGGCAGGGTCTCGGGACCGACGGTCGCGACCACCAGCCACAGCGCGAGCAGCCCCGCGATGGAGCCGGCCTGCAGGAGACGGCGCTTCGCCTCCATCTATCGGCCCTCTGCGGCCTGCTCCATGGCGCGTTCGGCCTCCTCGTGGATGAGGTCGAGCGCGCGGCGCTTGTGGTCGGTGAACGTCTCGGTCGTCAGCATGTCGAGGTCGCGGGGCCGCTCGAGGTCGACGTCGATGACGTCCTTGACCTGCCCCGGCCGCGCGGACATGACGACGACGCGGTCGGCGAGGAAGATGGCCTCCTCGACGTCGTGGGTGATGAACATGACCGTCCGGTTCTCCTCCTCCCAGATGTCGAGGAGGAGCTCCTGCATCAGCTCCTTGGTCATCGCGTCGAGGCCGCTGAACGGCTCGTCCATCAGCATCACGTCGGGGTCGTTCGCCAGCAGGCGGACGAGCTCCG
>CAYYSW010000347.1:0-2590 GCA_964474395.1 uncultured Halobacteriales archaeon | reverse complement strand
AGGCCGAACTGTTCGGCGTCGAGTCCAACGGGATGGTGCTCGCGGCCGGCGAGGAGGCCGACCTGCTGACGACCCACGGCGACGCGCCGGTGGGGACGAAGGTCCGGTAGGTCCGGCCACGCGGGGCGCCGATTGCCGACAACGCTTTTCCTCGCGGCGGCGCTACTACCGGTAATGACAGACGACCGGGACGGTGAGGAGACGCAGTGGCGCTTCGGTGTCGACGACGTCGGCGACGACAGCCCGGAGGGGGACACCGAGAACGACACCGGAACCGGGACCGGCGAGGGCGTCATGGGCTCGACGGATTCGATGGCTCCGGACCCGGAACCCGGCTCCCCGACCGCGGAGAACACGCTGTTCGTCCTGCTCGGGTCGCTGACGATGGTCGCCATCATCGCGCTGTTGTTGCTGTAGCCGGAGCTGTCGTCGTGGCCGTGACCACCCACGGGTGGTTTAGGGCTGGGTGGCGTACCGCGCTACAATGCGTGTCGATATCATCTCGGACTCCGACCGGTCGCGGGTCGCGTGGTGGCTGCTGGGCCTCGCGCTGTTCCTCGTGCTCGCGTTCGTCGTCGGGGCGTTCGTCGGGACGTTCGTCCTCGGCCTGTTCCTCTACTACGCGACGCGGCCAGTGTACGACCGCCTCGAGGACCGCGTGCGACCGCCGAGCGTCGCCGCGGCGGTCGCGTTGCTCGCGCTCGCGGTGCCCATCGTCGTCCTCGTCGCCTACACGGCGCTCGTCGCCGTCCAGGAACTGAGCCTCTTCGTCGGGAGCCAGGGCAGCGGTATCGCCGCCGCCATCGAACCGTACCTGGGGGGTGCGACGGGGCCGACGACCGGGGCCGGCAACGCCACCGCCGGGAACGTGACGGTGGGCGGTATCAGCGATCCCGCCGACATCTTTTCGTCGGTCATCGAAGACCCGGGACAGCTGACGTCCCTCGGCGGGTCGGCCGCGCTGGGAAGCGCGCTCGCCTCCGTCGCGGGGGCGCTGTCGCTCGTCCTCGGCGGTGCCCTCCAGCTGTTCATCGCGCTGGCGTTCGCCTTCTACCTGCTCCGGGACGACAAGCGCCTCGCGGCGTGGGGGCGCTCGCGACTCACCGACGGCAGCCCCGACAGCCCGGTCCGGCAGTACGCCCGGGCGGTCGATCGCGACCTGAAGACCATCTACTTCGGGAACATCCTCAACGCCTTCGCCATCGCCGTCATCGCCGCCGTCTCCTACAACGTCATCAACGTCTTCGCGCCGCCGAAACTGCTGGTTCCGTCCCCGACGCTGCTCGGCGCGCTGACGGGCGTCGGCAGTCTCGTCCCCGTCGTCGGGATGAAGATAATCTACGTCCCCGTCACCGTCATCCTCACGGTGCAGGCGTTCCTCATTGACCCGGCGTTGCTGTGGGTGCCCGCCGTCTTCGCCGCCATCTCGCTGGTCGTCGTGGACACCATCCCCGATTTCCTCCTGCGGCCGTACGTCTCGGGGCGGAACCTCCACACGGGAACGGTGATGTTCGCGTACATCCTCGGCCCCATCATCTTCGGCTGGTACGGGCTGTTTCTCGGACCGCTCCTGCTCGTCCTCGTCTTCCACTTCGTCCGGCTCGCCCTGCCGGGGCTGGTCCAGGGGACGGACCTCGCCGCGTCGGCGGAGCCCGTCGAGACCACCCAGCAGGCGAGCTTCGACCAGTTCGCCGGCGTGGACGCCGGGTCGGGGCGAGACACGTCGGGCACCGGCGACCCGAACATCGGCGGCCGGTCCGCCGGGAACCGGGGGACGGACGCCGAGAACTGACTCCCACGAGGCGAAGGGTTAACCGGGGAACCCGCGTACTGGGGCTATGGTTGCCCTCCAACTCGGCGAGGCGCTCAACCTGTCGGTGCCGGTCATCCTTTTACTGGCCGGTACGGGTCTCATCGTCGCCGAAGCGCTGGCTCCCGGCGCCCACTTCATCGTCGTCGGCATCGCGTTGCTGGTGGCGGGGCTGGTCGGCCTCGTGGTGGGGTCGAGCGCGCTCGGGTTCCTCCTGATGACGCTCGCGGTGATACTCGCCGGCGCGGGGGCGTTCTACGCCTACCGCGAGTTCGACCTCTACGGCGGCAAGGGGATGAGCCGGACGAGCGACTCGGACTCGCTGAAGGGCACGACGGGTCACGTCACCGAGCCGGTGACGAAGAGCGGCGGCGAAGTGAAACTCGACGCCGGCGGGTTCAACCCCTACTACGCCGCCCGGTCGATGGACGGCGAGATACCCGAGGGGACGGAGGTGATGGTCATCGACCCCGGCGGCGGGAACGTCATCACGGTCGAACCGCTGGAGGCCATCGAGGACCCGATCGACCGCGAACTGGCGAAGGGGCGCAGGGCCCGCGACGACGGGGACGTGGACACCGAGGCGGACCGGGAGCCGGAGACGACCTGAACGGGATACCGAGGGAACCGCGCGGAGGACCGTTGTAGGCCCCACGCGCGGGGAGAGGGGGGAACCAGCCACCGGCGGTTCGACGATTCGGGAGCCGTTGTCGGGTACGCTCCGTGGTCCCGGTGACTGGCGTGGTCAGGTAGACCACCTGTGATGCACGCGTTCCGCGT
>CAYYSW010000346.1:0-2596 GCA_964474395.1 uncultured Halobacteriales archaeon | reverse complement strand
CGCGGACGACGATGGTGTCCTCGCCGTCAACTTCCTCAGTGTCGAATTCGGCCGTACGGTCGACGAGTTCGAACGTCGCCGACAGCGTGGTCTCCTCCTCGACGAGGTTCGTGTCGGGAGTCAGCGTGAGGTTGGTCTGAAGCTCTTGACCGGTCTCGAAGTCGAGTGCACCGGAGTCGACGTTGACGTAGACGACGCCTTCGTCGGAGTCAGCGTAGACGTTGTAGGCGCTCGCCGGCACGTCTTCGAGGCTCACGGAGTCGGGGTTGGCGTTCGGGCCAGCCTCGGTCTCCGAGATGGTGATCTCGGCGTCAGTGTTCGAGAGGACGGCTGCGAGGCCACCGCTGGCCTCGACTGCACCGAAGATGCCGGAGGCCTCGAGGCGGTGGGTGATGACGTCGCCCGACGCGATGGTGTCCGTGCTGGTCGAGGCGTTCTCGACGGCAGCGACGTCGTCCTCATCGAAGTCGCCGAACAGTTCGCCGGGGATGGTGCCGATCTCGAACGAGTCGATGGAGCCGTCGTTGACCGCGAGGGTCGCGACGTCGGTCTCCTCACCGTCGAGGCGCGCGCTCAGGTCGTAGGCGACCTCGGACGAGACGATCTCGTCGAGGTCGTCGTCGGGTGCGTCGACGACGGACACGGAGTCGTCCGAGTCAGCGACGCTGAACGCGTCGGCCGAGCCGTCGGTGGACTGGTACGTGTTGAACAGGACGACGACTTCGCCGTCGTTGTCGCCGTCGGTCACTTCGAGCGTGACGTTGTAGTTCACGTCGTCCGAGCCGAGCTGGACCTGCGCGGTCTCGGCGTTGCCCTCGAAGTTGAGGGCGATCTCGCCGACGTCACCGCGGATGACCTCGTAGACGGACTGCTCGAACTCGACGCTGTCGCCGGGCGTCGTACCCTTGTTCACCGTAGCGGTCGCGTTCGCGTCCGTGTCGGTGACCTGGATGTTCAGTTCGTAGGAGCCCGCGTCGAGCGCGCTGGTGTTGAGTTCGAAGGTCTCGCTGTTGCCATCGACGCTGATGTTGCTCGCGTCGGAGACGTTGAGCAGCGACTCGATGTCGCTGTCGTCGAGGTTCTCCGAGGAGACGTTGATGGCGTAACCCGCGCGGTTGGAGTCGACGGTCAGTTCGCCGTTGCTGACCTCGGCGCTGAGGTCCTGCGTCGCGACGGTGAAGGACACGTCGAGGCCCTCCCCGTCGAGGTTGTAGGAACCGGCGTCGAGGTTCGACGTGTCGATGGCGAACGTGCCGCCGCTGCCAGCGGTGTACTGGCGGACGAAGTTGCCGTCGTTGTCAGTTAGCGTGTACGATTCACCAGCCGTTGCGTTAACGGTGACTTCCTGGCCGACGAAGTAGACGCCTCCGTCTTCCAGAGTCTCGCCTGCAGCCTGCGCGCCAGCAAAGCCGATAGATCCTACGAAGACCGAGAGGACCATCAGCGTAACCAGCAGAAGGCTACGGATCTTGTTGTGAGTACCTGTCATGGTTGGAATCTGGTTCTACCAGTTTGGCGACCGCACGTTCCCGGGGGCCGACCGCATGGGCGGCGGGGGGAGAGTCGTACTGTCACCATGGGTAGGGGTACAGCCAAACGGTACGCCCATTATTATAAATGCTTTCTGGTGGTTCGTGGTGTGTGATAAACTCTCACACTCCAAAATTCAAGGGTCATAGGCTTTGTGCCTCCGTCGTTCGAACAGACGACAGACGTCTGACGAAGGTCAGACATAAGTCTGACATATCGTCGAGTAAACCCCAGTCATACCCGTTGACTGCCCGAAGCACTGGAATTCGTTTTACCCCACTCCCTCGTTGATTCATCGCCATCACACCCTCTTCTACGTGTACAGGACAGTCTCCGTCCGAGAATAGTTCCGGCCGTTTCGTCCGGCTCGATTGTCAGAAACGGGCGAGAAAGCCCGGATTTCGTATCAGCCACGTGGAAAGCGATAGGGAGTCGATAGCACAGTCGGTGGTCCGTCGCTCGCGCGCGCCGGCGTTCGCCGACCGCACTGCTCCGAAGTTCGAAACGTAGTAGAAGAAAGCGTGTGTTCTGTCTCCCGCCACCGAGTGAGAAACCGGGCCTACCGCGTGACGATCTCTACTTCGTGGCCGTCGTTCGTCTTCGTGAACGCGTAGTTGTGGTCGCAGGACTCGGGGTCGCGGTAGTCCTCCGCCCCGCGTTCCATCAGCGTCTCCCACGTGTCGTCGAGGTCGTCACAGCGCACGGCGACGTGCCCCCAGGCGTCGCCCATCTCGTAGGAACGCCCGTCGTAGTTGTAGGTCAGCTCGACGCTCATCGCCTCCTCCGCGGCGTCCCGCGGCGCGACGAAGTAGTTGGCGAAGCTGTCGGCCTCCCACTTGTAGTCCGGAAGCGTCTCGTACTCCAGCTTCCGGACGTACCACCCGATGGCGGCGTCGGCGTCCTCGACACGGACCATAGTGTGGTCGAGGCTCCACTCGGCGCCGTGGTCGCGTTCGACGATCTCCACCTCGTGGCCGTCGGGGTCCTTCACGAACGCGTAGCGCCCGCCACAGGACTCGGGGTCGCGGTAGTCCTCGACGCCCTCGTCCATCAGTTCCTCGTAGGC
>CAYYSW010000345.1:0-2613 GCA_964474395.1 uncultured Halobacteriales archaeon | reverse complement strand
CGGCCCTGGCAGCGCTGCTACGCGGCGGGCGGCGCGTTGCTGCACGCGGTCGGGATGCTCGGCCCCTACGACGACGTCTGGTGGTGGGACCACCTCACTCACACCCACTCGGCCACCGTCGTCGGCGGGGCGATACACGTCGTCGCCCGTCGTCGCGGCCGCGACCCCGGGCCACGCGTCCTCGCCGGGGTCTGCGTGGCCGGTCTGCTCTGGGAACTGGGAGAGTACGCGATCCACCGCGCCTCGCGCCGGGTCGGCCTCGAACCGCTGTTGATGTCCTACGGCCCCCGGGACACCCTCCTCGACCTCGTCTTCGACCTCCTCGGCGCGGCGGTCGTCGTCGCCGCCGGAGACCGACTCTTGGGAAACGTCGGCGGCGACGACGAACCCCCCAACGTATAACCCGTGGCGAGGGAGTTCCCGACGAATGCGCGTCCGAACGACCACCGACGGGGGACCGACCGCGAGCGCGAGCGACGACACCGACGGCGAGGATGTCTGAGCAGGTCCAGTCCGGGGCGTCCGAAGGGGGGCCGCCGACCCCCGACCGGGAGCGCTGGGAGACGTGGGGGCTGGTCGCCGGGGCCAGTCTCGTCTCCGTCGGGCTCGCCGCCTACGAGATCGTCCCCGCGAGCGTGACGCCCGTCATCGGGGACTCCCTCGGTATCACGCCGTCGGCGACGGGGTTGCTCGTCGGCGTGATGTTCGGTACCGCGGTGGTCGCGAGCCTGCCCGCAGGAGCTGTGCTGGACCGCGTCGACACCCGGAACGCGATGGCCGCCGCGGTCCTCGCACTGCTCGTCGCGGGGGTCTGGGGGTGGTCGGCCGGGCGGGGCGGCGACTACTGGAGCCTCGTCGCCTCCCGGGCGCTCGGCGGTGTCGCGTACGTGGTCGTCTGGAACGCCGGGATCGACGTCGTGAGCCGGGCCGTCGGGCCGGCGAACCGGGCGACCGCCGTGGGAGTGTTCACCGCCAGCGGCCCCATCGGGTTCGCCATCGGGCAGGGAACGGGGCCGCTCGTCGCCGCCCGGTTCGGGTGGCCGGCCGTCTTCCTGGCGTTCGACGGCCTCGCGCTCCTCGGGCTCGCCCTGTTCTGGCCGACGAGCCGCGGGCTCGGACACGGCGACGCGAACGCGCCGACGCTCGGCGAGTTCGGGAGCGTCCTCCGGAACCGGAACGTCTGGCTCGTCGGCGGGCTGGGTTTTCTCGGCTACTCGCTGTACCTGTTCGTCAACAGCTGGGGGTCGGCGTACCTCACCGACGAGATCGGACTGTCCCTCGAAGTGAGCGGCGCGCTCGTCGCGCTGTTCCCGGCGGTGGGTATCCTCTCGCGGACGAGCAGCGGGGTACTCTCGGACCGCCTGTTCGACGGGCGGCGGCGGCCGGTCGTGCTCGGGTCGTTCCTCGCCGCGGCACCGCTCGTCGCGGCGCTCGCCCGTCTCCGGTCGGTCGCCGTGCTCGTCGCCGTGTTGCTCGCCGCGGGCTTCGCCGTCCAGCTGACCCTCGGGCTCTCGTTCACCTACGCCCGGGAGCTGGTCGAACCGCGGGTCGCCGCGACGGCGGTGGCGTTCCAGACCAGCGTCGGTCTCGCCGGGGCGTTCCTCGCGCCCATCGTCGGCGGCGCCCTCGTCGCCGCAGCCGGGTTCGAGACGGCGTTCCTCGTCGCCGGCGTCGTGGCGGTCGGCGGCGTCGTCCTCGCGTGGAAGGCGCCGGAGCCGACCTGACGCGCCGGCGTGTGCGGCGTGCGTACCGCCGTCCGAGTAGTTATCCCTCCGCCCCCGCCGCTTTCCCGCGTTTGACGGCGAGTATCGGTACGTCGGCGTGCCGGACGAGCTGCACGGTGGTACTCCCGAGGACGAGGCGGTCGAGCCCCGTCCGGCCGTGGGTCCCCATGACCACGAGGTCGACGTCGTTGTCCTCGACGTAACGGAGGAGACCCCTCGAGGGGGTGCCCTCGAAGACGTCGGTGACGACATCGAGACCCGCTTCACGGGCCGTCCGGGCGATAGCCTCGGTGGCGTCCCGGGCGGTCGCCTCGATGCGCTCGGTCAGCTCCGGGGGAAGCGCGGCGCCGGGACCGACCGCGACGTCGGGGACATCCACGACGCTCACCGCGTGGAGGCGGGCGCCGGTGTGTTCCGCGATGGCGACGGCGTGTGCGACGGCGGCCCGCGCCTCGTCGCTGCCGTCGGTCGGGACGAGGACGTCCTCGTAGTCACCCTCGACCCGACTCCGGTCCGCCGCCCGGACCGTGAGCACCGGGACGTCGGCGAGGCGGAGGACCCGCTCGGTGACGCTCCCCGCGATGTAGCGCCGTACCCCGGTCCGGCCGTGGGTGCCCATGGCGACCAGGTCGACGTCGTTGTCCTCGACGTATTCGAGGACGGCGTCGGACGGCTTTCCCCTGAGGACCGCCCGCCGTATCGTCGTCCCCCCTGCGACGGCGGCCTCGGCGTCGTCGAGGGCCGCCGCCGCCTCGCGTGCGATGCGACGGACGAACTCCCGAACCCCGCTCGCTGTCATTCGTTCGACTTCGGCCTCGGCGTTCTGGCCCGAGAGAACGCGCTGTCTCGCGAGTTCGTACTCCTCACCGGCGTTCGGCGGGAGGAGGAC
>CAYYSW010000344.1:0-2619 GCA_964474395.1 uncultured Halobacteriales archaeon | reverse complement strand
CGAGAGTAAGACGAGCTGCGCGGTCTAGGTGCCGGCGACGGCGGCTTCGGCGGCGGTTGGCCGGGCGGATTCCGCGGCGGCTTCGGCGGAGCTGCCGGTGAGGGCGGGTTCGAGGACATCCTCAGCTCGCTGTTCAACCAGGCCGGTGGCGGTGGCGTGCGCACCACGACCCGACGCCGGGCGCCACGCAGCCGGCGCGGCCGGGACCTCGAGGCCGACGTCCACATGTCGTTCGACGACGCCCTGGCCGGGGCCAGGACCAAGCTGCGCATCACCGCCGAGGCGCCGTGCGAGACCTGTGGCGGCAGCGGCGCCAAGCCGGGCACGCGTCCCGTGCAGTGCAGCCGCTGCGGCGGCAGCGGCCAGGTCGCCGTCGACCAGGGCCCGTTCGCGTTCGCCCAGCCGTGCCCGCAGTGCGGGGGCCAGGGCACCGAGATCAAGGAGCCGTGCGAGACCTGCCGCGGCAGCGGCACCACGATGCAGCCGCGCGAGCTGACCGTGCGCATCCCGGCCGGGGTCAAGGACGGCGCGGTGATCCGGGTGCCGGGCCGCGGCGGTGCGGGTGCCAACGGTGGCCGCCCGGGCGACGTGCTCGTGCGCATCCACGTCGAGCCCCACCCCGTCTACGGGCGCCGGGGCGACGACGTCACCATCACCGTGCCGGTCTCCTACGCCGAGGCGGCGCTGGGCACCAAGCTGACGGTCCCCACGCCCACCGGCGGCAGCAAGACCATCAAGGTGCCGGCGGGGACGGCCGACGGCCGCACCTTCCGCATCCGTGGCGAGGGCGCCCCGCGCCGCAGCGGCGCACAGGGCGACCTGCTGGTCAAGGTGGACCTCGAGGTGCCCGAGAAGCTGAGCCGCAAGCAGAAGCAGCTGGTCGAGCAGCTCGCGGCCCTCGACGACCACAGCGCCCGGGAGGAACTCTTCCGTCGGGCCCGGAACGGAGCCGACGGTGAGTGAGCAGCGATTCCTGGACCCCGACGAGGCCGTCGACCCCGACGAGGTCATCGAGAACGGCGAGTCCGTGGGCGGCGTCGCCCAGACCGTGGCCGACGCCTCCGACGGCGTGCGCTCGGTCCCGCAGCGACGCCAGCCCCGTGGCGCCTTCGGCCAGCGCGGCCCGGCCTACGACGAGCCCGTCTACGTGATCTCGGTCGCGGCCGAGCTCGCCGACCTGCACCCCCAGACCCTGCGTGCCTACGAGCGCGAGGGCCTCATCGAGCCCGCGCGCACCGGCGGCAACACCCGGCGGTACTCGCAGGCCGACATCGACCGGCTGCGCTTCATCCGCCACCTCACCACCGAGGAGGGCCTCAACCTCGCCGGCGTGCGGGTCGTGCTGGACCTCGGCGAGAAGCTCGAGTCCGCCCGCGGCCGCGTCGTGGAGCTGGAGGACATGGTCCGCACGCTCGCCCGGCGGCTGGAGACCGACGTCGAGGAGGCCCACAAGAGCCACCGCTACGAGGTGGTTCCCGCCACCCGCGGCGAGATGGAGCCCCACCGCACCATGCGTCGCCGCCCACCCAAGCGGGGCGCGAGGAGCTGAGGGAGCGGAGCGACCGAACGGCACAGCGGCTCCCCGGGCCGGCCGCCAACAGCTGACGGCCGGCGCCCCCAGGCCCGGAAGCGGTCGCCGCACACACGGTTCCCCGCGTAGTGCGGGATGCCTAGGGTGTGTGGCCGATCGGACGAAACCAGTCACGTGCGCCACGCCCCGCTGTCGGTGACCGCCATGGTCGCGACGCTGGCGGTTGCGCTCGGAGGCTGTGGCGGGGCGGCCACCACGGTCGACGACCTGCCGGCCGACGCGGTCTTCCTGACGGCGGTCGACCGCTCCACCGACGTCTCCACGGCGCGCGTCACCTACGAGAGCACGACGCGCCGGGACGGTGAGGTGCTCCACCGGGGCAGCGGCGACGCCACCTTCGCTCCCGGCGCGGTCGCGTTCAGCTTCTCCATGGGGGGCATCGGGGGCGAGGGCGGTGGCGCCGGGCAGGTGACCTACGAGCTGCGGTTCGTCGACGGCCGGATGTACATGCGGGTCCCCGAGGTGCCGCCGGGCTGGTCCGACGCGGACCTCCCCGGTGCCGAGTGGATCACCTTCGCGGCCGGGGAGAACGACGAGATGGCGGCCCAGATGGAGCAGTTCGACCTCGGCGCCACGCTGCAGGCGCTGCGCGACAGCGCCGAGGTCACCGAGGACGGCCGCGAGACGATCGTGGGCGTGGAGACGACCAGGTACGTGGGCACCACGACGCTCCGCTCGCTCCTGCTCGCCCAGGGCCGGACCGAGGAGGAGCTCGAACAGGCGGCGGGCGACGTCGGCGACGACCTCGACGAGCCGATGCCCCTGACCGTCTGGATCGGCGACGACGGGCTGGTCCGTCGCTACGACTACACCATGGACGACGGCGGGACCGAGACCACCCAGTCCATGACGGTGCTCGAGTACGGCCTCGATGTCGACATCACCGCCCCGCCCGCCGAGGCGACGATCGACGCCGACGAGTTCGAGTCGTCGTACGAGTCGAGCGTGGAGACCTCCGAGTCCGTACCCGTCCCCGAGCCCACCGCCGACAGCGACGGCTGACACCCGACCAGGACCTGCCGACCATG
>CAYYSW010000343.1:0-2631 GCA_964474395.1 uncultured Halobacteriales archaeon | reverse complement strand
CGGTCAGCGCGGCGAGTCGCTGTTCGCCGCCCCCCAGCTGTCCCACCTCGCGGTCGAACTCCGCTCTGAGTTCCCGGCGCCACTGGTTCAGCAGGTCGACCGTCGGGACGACGACGAGCGTGGGTGTGTCGAGGGCGGCCATCGCACCGATGGCGACGACGGTCTTGCCGCTGCCCGTCGGGAGTTCGACGACCCCCCGATTCCCGGCCTCGCGCCACGCGTCGAGGGCCGCCCGCTGGTACTCGCGGAGCTCGTAGGTCGTCGTCAGGTCGAGTGCAGCGACGTCGAGGACGCGGTCCTCGTACCCGACACCGCGCGCGTCGAGGGCGTCCCGGAGAGCGGCGTAGCGGTGGCCGGGTGCCCGCCACGTCAGCGAACGGTCGTCCCGCTCGACGAACGCGAGGCCGTCGAGGGCGCCCGCGTCGTCCTCGCCCTCGACGCGGATGGTCCCGTCTTCGAAGGTCAACGTGAGGGCTGTCACGGGGGAATATCGGTCCCTCGGTGGGATAAGCGCTGTTCTCCCCCGTCGGCTCGCCAGAGGTCGCACGGATTGGCGTGACACACCCAGCACGTTCTCACCCCCCGGACGGGAGAGCAACGAGCGAGCTTCGACCGCCCGAGGGGAACGAACGGCCCGACGCCTCCGTTCGAGTCCGTCGTACGCCCGACGACGGCCACCTGATTCCGGTCGGGTTAAACGGCCGCCGACCCTTCGTCCGACAATGACCGACGAGCAGGAATCCCCCGACGTGGACGTCGAGACGGACCCCGCCGACACCTCCGGCGCGACAGCCGACGCCGACTCGGGTGTCGCCGCCTCGGACGGAACGACGGCCGACGCCGCCTCGGGAGTCGAGGTGGAGGGCGCCGACCCGACCGAGGACCTCGTCGAGCGCGTCGAGGAGACCGACGCGGAGCGACTCGCCGGCGAGATTCGGGCGCTCCGCGAGCGCGTCGCAGAACTGGAGGCGCAGGTCGACGACCGCGAGGAGACCGTCGAGGACCTCGAAGCGCGCCTCAAGCGCAAGCAGGCGGAGTTCCAGAACTACAAGAAGCGCATGGACAAGCGCCGCGAGCAGGAACAAGAGCGCGCGACCGAGGACCTCGTCACCCGTCTCGTGGACGTCCGGGACAACCTGAAGCGCGGTCTCGAACAGGACGGCGACATCCGCGAGGGCGTCGAGTCCACCCTCCGACAGTTCGACGAGGTCCTCGCGAGCGAGAACGTCGAGGAGATCGCGCCCGACCCCGGGGCGGACGTGGACCCCCAGCGCCACGAGGTGCTGATGCGCGTCGAGAGCGACCACCCCGCCGGTACCGTCGACGAGGTCCACCGGTCGGGCTACGAGATGGCCGAGAAGGTCATCCGCCCCGCGCAGGTCACCGTCAGCGACGACGAGTAGAGCGGTCGCGGGGGTCCGAAACTGGGCTACCACTTCTGTATAAAACTTCGCGACGCTGTGCCGGCCGGTTCGTGAAAACCGCACGACAGCGGCGCCTTCCCTGCCGAGTGTGTGACAGCGTATTCAGCAAGCTTTAACGGTCCGACGCCGGTAGGTGGAGGTAATATGGCGAGCAACAAGATCCTCGGTATCGACCTCGGTACCACCAACTCCGCGTTCGCGGTGATGGAGGGCGGCGACCCTGAGATCATCGTCAACGGCGAGGGCGAGCGGACGACCCCCTCGGTCGTCGCGTTCACCGACGACGAACGACTCGTCGGCCGCCCGGCGAAGAACCAGGCCATCCAGAACCCCGAGCGCACCATCGCGTCCATCAAGCGCCACATGGGCGAGGAGGGCTACACGGTGGAGGTCGACGGCGAGGACTACACGCCCGAGGAGATCTCGGCGATGATCCTCCAGAAGATCAAGCGCGACGCCGAGGAGTACCTCGGCGACGAGGTCGAGAAGGCCGTCATCACGGTCCCCGCGTACTTCTCCGACAGCCAGCGGCAGGCGACCAAGGACGCCGGCGAGATCGCCGGCTTCGAGGTCGAGCGCATCGTCAACGAGCCCACCGCCGCGTCGATGGCCTACGGCCTCGACGACGACACCGACCAGACCGTGATGGTGTACGACCTCGGCGGGGGCACCTTCGACGTCTCCGTCCTGGACCTCGGCGGCGGCGTCTACGAGGTCGTCGCCACGAACGGGGACAACGAACTCGGTGGCGACGACTGGGACCAGGCCATCATCGACTACCTCGCCGAGGAGTTCGAGGCCGAACACGGCGTCGACCTCCGCGAGGACCGCCAGGCCCTCCAGCGCCTGAAGGACGCCGCCGAGGAGGCGAAGATCGAACTCTCCAGCCGCAAGGAGACGACCATCAACCTCCCGTTCATCGCGGCGGGGGACTCCGGGCCGCTGAACCTGGAGACGAAACTCACCCGCGCGAAGTTCGAGTCGCTTACCCGTGACCTCGTCGAGCGCACGGTCGAGCCGACCGAGCAGGCCCTCGAGGACGCCGGCTACTCGAAGTCCGACATCGACGAGGTCATCCTCGTCGGCGGGTCGACCCGGATGCCGATGGTCCAGGAGCAGGTCGAGGAACTCACGGGCCAACCCCCGAAGAAGAACGTCAACCCCGACGAGGCCGTCGCGCTGGGCGCGGCCATCCAGGGCGGCGTGC
>CAYYSW010000342.1:441-2652 GCA_964474395.1 uncultured Halobacteriales archaeon | reverse complement strand
TCGGCGTCCCCTCGAGGGCTGTCTCGAACTGCTTCTCCGCGCTCGTCGTCTCCGCGGAGTAGCCGTTGTATATCTGCTCGGCGTACCACGCGTGGCCCAGCGCGTCCACGTGGGTCGTCCCCTGCAGGAAGAGGTCGGCGGCGAACTTGTCGTCGACGAACGCGATACCGCCGGCGACCTCCGACCCGCCAGCGGGGGTGGTGTTCGTCCGGCGCCCGGGCGTCCGCGGCGGGAACGCCGGGTCGCCGGTGTCGGTACTCGGCCACTGCGGGCCGGTCCCATCGGAGTTCGGGAACAGGACGTCCGGTCGGTCGGGGTCGGGGTTGATGACCTCGCCGGTCATCGAGAGCTGGAGCGTGAAGCGCCCGATGTTGTCGGGGCCCCCCCGGACGGCCGCGAGCATCCCGCGATAGGCCGTCTCGCCGTCGAGCAGGTTCAGCGTCCCGAGTTCGTCGTCCTCGCCCCAGCGTCCCCAGTTCGTGGGAAGGGGGTCGAGGAGGTCGGCGACGTCCGCCGAGTTCTCCTGGGCGGCCACCGCCTCCAGGCTCGTCCCGGCGGCGGCGAACGCGAGGGCCGCGCCGCATCCTCGAACGAACCCACGTCGGCCGATTCCACCACAGTCACAGTCGTCGTGCGTGTGTTCTTCTGCCATCTGAATCCGTGGCACGCGTCTCGCGATACCACACGACACGACTCTCCACGCGGTAGCTGATATAATTACAGCAACCACCGATATGAATTGAGTCTCCCCCTACGGATACTGTCTGCCCGCGACGGTCACTCCCCCGCGTCGAGGTACGCGAGGACGCCCTGGGTGTTCATCCGGGCCTCGATGCGGGCCTGTTCCTCGCCCCAGACGTCGCCCAGTTCGGCGCGTTCGACGAAGTGCTCGACGACGGCCTCGTCGTCCCCCAGCTCCTCGCGGGCCTCGCGGACGGACTCGACCCACGCTTCGAGGGTGTCGGCGTACGCGGGGAGACGCCCCTCCGCCGGCGCGGGCCCGAAGTGGCCGTAGAGGAGCGTCCCCGGGTTGAGTCCCCGGAGGGTCTCGATGTCCTCGAGCGACCGTTCGAGGTCGAAGTTCACGGGCGGCGTCGTCGGCGCGACGGTGTCGGGGGTGGGGGCGTAGATGCCGGCGGCGTCGGCGGTGAAGACGGCGTCGTTCGCGGGGTCGTAGAACACCACCTGGTGGGGGGCGTGACCCGGCGCGTGGTGGACGTGGAGGGCGTGGTCGCCGAGGTCGACGACGTCGCCGTCCTCGACGACGGTCATCCGGTCCTCGTCGACGGGGAGGGGGTCGGCGTAGTGTCGCCAGCGGTCGCCGACGACCTGTTTCGTCCCCCTGACGAGGCGCGAGGGGTCCGCGAGGTGGCGCGCGCCCCGTTCGTAGACGACGACCGAGGCGTTCTCGCACTCGCGGGCGAGGTAGCCCGCGCCGCCGGCGTGGTCGAGGTGGACGTGCGTCACCGCGATGGCCGCGAGGTCGCCGGGCGCGATGCCGAGCTCCGAGAGCGCGCCGAGGATTCGCTCGTAGTTCGCGCCCGTCCCGGTGTCGACGACGGCCGGCCGCTCCGCGTCCAGCAGGTACACCGACCCGTACTCCGAGGTCTCGAACAGCCCGACGTCCACATAGTAGAGGTCCTCGCACCCGTCCGTCTCGACCTGCCTGAGGTCTCCGATGGCCATTGTCGGGGCTGTTGGCGGGCGCCCCTAAAGGAACTCCCGGTGGGGCGGACTGTGAGGACGCATCACGGATGCGACACGCCTTTGCCGCGTCCCCGGAAAGCGCCAGCCATGCTCAGCAGGCAGTTCGTCAGGGAGAACCCCGAGACGGTCCGGGACGCCCTCGAGAAGAAGGGCGTGACGGACGTCGACCTCGACCGCGTCCTCGAGGTGGACGAGGAGTGGCGACAGTTGAAAGCCCGCGGCGACGACCTCAGACACGAGCGAAACGAGGTCAGCGGGCGCATCGGCGAACTCAAACGTGAGGGCGAGGAGGAGGCCGCACAGGAGGCCATCGAGCGGTCCAGCGAACTGAAGGACGAACTGGAGGACGTCGAGGATCGCGCGGACGAACTGGAGGCCGAACTGGAACGCGCGCTGCTCGAACTCCCCCAGATACCCCACGAGTCGGTCCCGGTGGGCGACACCGAGGAGGAGAACGTCGAGCGCCGCCGCGAGGGGTTCGAGGACGCCCGGGACCTGCCCGAC
>CAYYSW010000342.1:0-431 GCA_964474395.1 uncultured Halobacteriales archaeon | reverse complement strand
CCTCGTCCCGCACTACGACCTCGGCGAGGACCTGGAGATACTCGACTTCGAGCGCGGCGCGAAGGTCAGCGGCGGCGGCTTCTACTTCCTGAAGGGCGACGGCGCGCGCCTCGAACACGCCCTCGTTCAGTTCTTCCTCGACGTCCACCGCGAGCAGGGCTACACGGACGTCTTCCCGCCCATCCCCGTCAACTCGCGGTCGATGACCGGCACCGGCCAGTTCCCGAAGTTCGTCGAGGACGCCTACCGCCTCGGGGAGTCGAACGACGCCGACTACGACGACGACGACCTGTGGCTCCTGCCGACCGCGGAGGTGCCCGTGACGAACATGTACCGCGACGAGATCCTCCTGGACGAGGACCTCCCGGTCAAGCATCAGGCGTACTCGCCGAACTTCCGGCGCGAGGCCGGCGAACACGGCACCGAGACCA
>CAYYSW010000341.1:0-2703 GCA_964474395.1 uncultured Halobacteriales archaeon | reverse complement strand
CAGGAAGCCCGAGTGCCGAGGCCATCCGGTCGATCTCGCCGAGCGCCTGCTTGAGGTTGCGCTCCTTGGAGTCGCGCGTCCGGAAGCGCTCGTTCCACGTGCGCAGGCGCTGCATCTTCTCACGCTGGCGGCTGGACAGGGAGTTGCCGTAGGCGTCCTTGTCCTGCCAGCCGATGTTGGTGGAAAGTCCCTTGTCGTGCATCATGTTGGTCGTCGGGGCACCGACGCGGGACTTGTTGTCCTTCTCGCTGGCGTCGAAGGCCCGCCACTCGGGGCCGTGGTCGATCTCGTCTTCCTCGACGACCAGTCCGCACTCGCCACAGACGGTCTCGCCGCGTTTGCTGTCGCTCTCTAGTCGGCTGCCACACTCGGGGCAGACCAGTTCGTCCTCGCTCTCCTCGTCCGCGGTGTGTTCGTCCTCTCGCTCCCGCTCGTCCGTGGGGCGCCGGATACTCATGTCTGACATTGGTGGGGAGTTCAGGGTGGGCGCACGGCCCAGAATCGGTTCGATGTGCCCTTATGTTGTGGAGCGAGCGACTTAAATCTGATGAAGGCGGAGAACGTCTCAACCCCCCGCAGTCCGTCGATTTCCGGCTATCGAAACCCTTAGTGTCGGGCCGGGGCAGGTCCGGGTATGAGCGACGCAGCCGTCGACGCAGAGGAGGTCCGCCACGTCGCCGACCTCGCCCGCGTCGACCTCGACGACGAGGAGGTGGACCGCTTCGCCGGGCAGTTCGCCGACATCCTCGCGTACTTCGACTCGCTGGACGAGGTCCCGGAGGTGGACCGCGAGGCCGACCTCGCGAACGTGATGCGCGCCGACGAGGCCCGCGACTGCCTCTCCCAGGAGGAGGCGCTGGCCAACGCCCCGGAGACCGAGGACGGCTACTTCAAGGGCCCCCGGGTGTCGTGAGATGAGCTCCGACCTGAACGCGTTCGTCACCGAGGAGACCATCGAGGGCAGCGGCGAGGGACCGCTGGCCGGCCGGACCGTCGCCGTCAAGGACAACATCTCCACGGCGGGCGTCCGCACCACCTGCGGGTCGGCGATGCTGGAGGGGTACGTCCCGCCCTACGACGCGACGGTCGTCGAGCGCCTGAAGGAGGCGGGGGCGACCATCGTCGGGAAGGCCAACATGGACGAGTTCGGGATGGGCTCGACCACCGAGACGTCCCACTTCGGCCCGACGGAGAACCCCGCCGCCCCGGGTCGCGTCCCCGGTGGCTCCTCGGGGGGCAGCGCGGCCGCCGTCGCCGCCGGCGAGGCCGACCTCGCGCTCGGGTCCGACACGGGCGGGTCCATCCGCAACCCCGCTGCCTTCTGTGGCGTCGTCGGCATCAAGCCCACCTACGGGCTGGTCTCGCGGTACGGCCTCGTCGCCTACGCCAACTCGCTGGAACAGATCGGCCCGCTCGCACCCACCGTCGAGGAAGCCGCGGCCCTGCTGGACGTCGTCGCGGGACCGGACCCCAACGACGCGACGACGCGACAGGAAGGCGAGAACTCAGACTACGCGGGCGCCGCCGACGGTGACGTGGACGGCATGACCGTCGGCGTCCCCACGGAACTCCTCGAGGGCGCCGACGAGGGCGTCGTCGCGGAGTTCGAGGCTGCACTCGACGAGCTCCGCTCGCAGGGCGTCGAGACGACCGAGGTCTCCCTGCCGTCGGTCGAGCGGGCCGTCGAGGCGTACTACGTCATCGCCATGAGCGAGGCGTCCTCGAACCTCGCGCGCTTCGACGGCGTTCGCTACGGCGTCTCCGGGGGCTACGAGGGCAACTGGAACGAGTCGTTCGCCCGCGCCCGCGAGGAGGGCTTCGGCGAGGAGGTCAAGCGCCGAATCCTGCTCGGGACGTACGCGCTCTCGGCGGGCTACCACGAGAAGTACTACGCGAAGGCACAGGACGCCCGCGCGTGGCTCCAGCAGGACGTCGACGAGGCGCTCGTCGAGGCGGACGTGCTGGCCTCCCCGACGATGCCCGTCCCGCCGTTCGAACAGGGCGAGAGCCTCGACGACCCCCTCCAACTGTACCTCGCGGACGCCAACACCGTCCCCGCGAACCTCGCGAACCTGCCGGCCATCTCGGTGCCCGCCGGCGAGACGGACGGCCTGCCCGTCGGTATCCAGTTCATCGGTCCCTCCTTCGGCGAGGCGAGCGTTATCCGGATGGGCAGCGCGCTGGCCTGAGCGGGGATAGCCCACCGACAGCGGTACGCTCCCCGGGATGTGCGCTCCCCCATAGGACTCGTGGAGGACCCGCCGGGCGTCCCGCTCGATGCGTTCCTCGCCCGACCGCTTTCGCCACCCGCTCGAACACCCCGACGAGTACGTGTTCCTCAGGTTCGTCCCCGAGACGGCCGTCGCGCGCGACCAGTCGTACGACCCCCGGCCCGACCCCCGACTGCCGTGGGGCGTCGTCCGCCCAGCACCCGGCCGACCCGCGACGGCAGGCAGGGTCGCTTCCCCGACCACAGGGGTTCCCGGATGACTCTCCCGAACAGACCTGTCCGTCCACTTACTATTCCGGCGTTCGAAGAGGGTGAAAGAAACGCGCTCGGTCGAAACGGCTTAGTCGTCGCCCCCGAAATCACCGGGCGAAAATCATGAAGGTTGAGATGCGGACCACGGACTTCCTCGACCGGGCGCTCGACCTGTACGACGACGTGGTCGGCGTCGTCGCTGACGACGGCACCGAGTACAC
>CAYYSW010000340.1:0-2713 GCA_964474395.1 uncultured Halobacteriales archaeon | reverse complement strand
CATCGCCGGAAACGCCATCGTCGACGACGGGCTCGTAATCGACCTCTCGCCCATGAAGTCTATCCGTATCGACCCGGAGACGAAGACTGCGCGGGTCGAACCGGGCGTGACACTCGGGGAGTTCGACCACGAGGCCCAGGCGTTATGGTGCTGTCTCGACTGCGTGCCACGTACCGCCTGCTCTTTGCCTCGTGATCGGCACACCCCGCTCCGTCAGCAGGGTGGGTCTCCCCTAGGGCACCCCCTACCGGTGTCGAGTAGAGCGGGGGAGACGGTTCACCGCAGAACGTGCCCCCTCACTCGGCACCCGGTCTCCGAGAGGGACACGGGCGAGTATCACCCGGCCAGACAGTAGCCACGCGCCGTGAGAGACGCCCGGGCGCGTATCAACACGAACGCTTAACGGGGCCAGCGAACCTGGTCCTCCAGTATGAGCGAGCGGACCAGCACGCTATCCGGACGCGAACCGCCCGACCGGCCGTCTGCTCCATCGGACGTGGACGGTCGCCCCCACTCGGGCTACCCATCACAGTGGTGAGTCCGACGTCGAGGGTCGCGCGGACGCTCCCCGGCATCGGGTTGCTCGCCAGCGGCGCGATACTCGCGAGGGTCATCGCCGAGCAGGTCCCGCTCGGGAGCGAACTCATCGTCGCCGTCGTCCTCGGACTGGTCGTCGGGAACACCGTCGGCGTTCCGACGTGGGGTCGACCGGGAGTCGCGACGAACCCGCGGCTGCTCGAAGTCGGCATCGTCCTGATGGGGGCGACGGTGGCGGTCGACAGTATCGTCGAGGCTGGGCCGATCGTCGTCGGGGTCGTCCTCGTCGGGGTCGCCGGGACCATCTCGATGGTCGAAGTCGTCGCACGGACCGTCGTCAGGATACCGGAGAAAGAGGGGTCACTTCTCGCGGCGGGGTCGGGTATCTGTGGCGTCTCGGCCGTCGCCGCGGTCGCCGGGAGCATCCGACCCGACGAGCGGCAGGTCGCGTACGCGGTGGCGACGATCCTGCTGTTCGACGCCGTGACGCTGTTCGTCTACCCGCTCGTGGGGAACGCGCTCGGTCTCCCGGACGTCGTGTTCGGCGTGTGGGCCGGGACGACGATGTTCAGCACCGGCCCGGTGACCGCGGCGGGGTTCGCGTACTCCGAAACCGCCGGACAGTGGGCCGTCCTCGTCAAACTCGCCCGGAACACCCTCATCGGCGTCGTCGCCGTCGGCTACGCGGTGCTCTACAACCGACGCGGTGCCACGACGGACGACGCCCCTCGCGGGGTCCGGGCGAACCTCGGTCACCTCTGGGCGAGCTTTCCGACGTTCGTCGTCGGCTTCCTGTTCGTGATGGCGCTGGCGAGCGCCGGCTTCCTGTCGGCCGCACAGGTGGCGGTGCTGGACGGCGCCTCGAACTGGCTGTTCCTCCTCGCGTTCGTCGGCCTCGGGACGACCATCGACCTCCAGGAGCTCCGCGAGACCGGCCTCCGACCGGTGCTCGTCGTCCTGGTGACGCTCCTCACCGTCAGCAGCGTGATGCTGGGCGTCTCGGTCGTGGTGTTCTGAGCGACGCACGCTCGCCGCCGTCGGGACACGTACGTCGGTCCGACCGCGAACGCGGGATGGAGGAAGGGCGAACTGCGAGCGGTTCCGTCGAGCGCCCCGCGTGTACGACGGGCGGAGGGTCCGGTCGTCAGTTGGCGGCGCAGTTGTTCGGGCCGAGTTCGAGTTCCTCGACGTCGTCGCCTGGCTGTTCCCTGCCCCAGTTGATCTGTTTTATCTCGTTGTAGTTGGCGGGTTCGTCCGCGAGACTCTCGACGATGGTCTCGACGAACGCCCCCTCGTCACCGTCCTCGACGTAGCTCAGCAGTTCGTTCGTCGACTCCGCTTTCAGCTCGCCGAGTTCGGTCGCGAGCGGGCGGACCGCCTCGTCGCTGAAGTGGCCGGGGAGGACGACGGTCCCGTCGTCGAGGTCGGTGAGCCCGTCGAGGCTCTCGAACAGCCGGCTCGCGGCCGTGCGGACGGCCTCCTCGGAGCTGTCCTCGAGGTCGGGTCGGCCGACGCTCCGGAGGAACAGCGTGTCCCCCGAGAGGAGCGCGTCGCCGAACTCGATGGAGACGCTGCCGGGCGTGTGACCCGGGGTGTGACGGACTACGAGTTCGCGGTCGCCGACGGTGATGGTGTCGCCGTCCGAGAGCTCGCTCACGCGGTCGAGGGAGGCGACGTCCTCGCCGTGGAGGTAGTAGGGAACGTCGAGTTCGCCCGCGAGGCGCCGCGCCCCCGAGACGTGGTCGGCGTGGGCGTGCGTGTCGGCGACGCCGACGACCTCCAAGCCGCGCTCGTCGGCGGCGTTCAGGTACTCGTCGATATACTGCGTCGGGTCGACGACCACTGCCTCGTCGCCGTCGTGGGCGAGGTACGAAACGCAGCCCGTCCCCGGCCGGACGACCTGAACGACGCCCTCGACGCCCTCGACCTCGTACTGGCGGTGGACGCGCCCCCAGCCGTTCATCCCGTCGTCGATGGATTCGGCGTCGTAGCCCTGTTCGCGCAGGAACTCGGCTGCGCGGGCGGACGTGATGCCGGCGACGCAGACGACGACGATCTCCTCGTCCTCGGGGAGCTCATCGAGGTGGTCCGCCAGCGTGGAGAAGTCGTGGTCGAGCAGCTCGTCGTAGACGGGCAGGTTCGTACTCCCGGGGATGGACCACTCCTCGTAGTCCTC
>CAYYSW010000339.1:0-2721 GCA_964474395.1 uncultured Halobacteriales archaeon | reverse complement strand
TCGCGGGTCGAACTCCGGCCCGACGCCGCGCCTCTCATCAGCGCGCTCCGGGAGGCCGGTCACCACGTCGCCGTCCTCACCGGCGGGTTCGAACGCGGCGTCGAGCGCGCCCTCGAACGCGAGGGCGTCTCCGTCGACACCGTCGTCGCCAACCGCCTGCCCGTCGACGGGGCGGAACTCACCGGCGAGGTGGAAGGGCCGCTCATCGAGGGGACGAAAGACGACGCGCTCGCCGACCTCGCCGACGAGGCGGGGACGCCGATGGCCGACACCGTCGCCGTCGGCGACGGCGCGAACGACCTCCCGATGCTGGAGGTGGCGGGCCTCGCCGTCGGCTACGACCCCAAACCGGCCGTCGAACCGTCCTGCGACGTCGTCGTGACGTCGATGGCGGAGCTCCGCGACCTGCTCGAAGAGCGCAACCTGCTCTGAGCGTCTGACGTATACTTAAGAACTCCGAGGTGTTTTCAGGTACCATGGTCCGCTCGTGGCTGGCCGCGCTGCCCCGACGCGCCGTCCTCGGGGTGCTCGCGTGGGTCAGCGACAACCCCCTCCGCGTCTCGGCGCTCGTGATGGCGCTCGTGGCGGCGGGCGTCCTCGGTCGCGTCCTGCAGGAGGCGGCGCTCGCCGCCGGGACGACCGTCGGGGAACTCTCGCCGCTGTTCGCGGCGAGCGTGGCGCTCGGATATCCCGCCTACGTGGTGGCGCTCGTCGTCGGGACGGGTGCGTTCGTCGCGTGGCGATGAGAGTCGGAAAAGGAGGGGTAGTCCGGGACGGTCCGGGTCCGGGCCCTACTCGTCGACGGTGACCGCGAACGGTTCGGAGCGGGCGACCTCCACGCCCTCGTCGAGGAGGAGGGCGACGATTTCGGGGTTGTCGCCTTCGAGCAGGACGCCCTCGGTGTCGATGTTCCAGCTGTTGTCCTCGGGGTCCACGCCGACGGTGGGGACGTTGTCGATGGGCGTCGAGGTGCCGGCGAGCGCGAGCGTCACTTCGAGGTCAGCGTCGCTGGCGGCCCCGCGGGCGCGCAGTTCGTTCTTGTCGGGGCGGTACTCGGCGCGGGCGATGGAGACGTTGAAGCTGCCCGTGTCGCCGCTGCCGGCGACGTAGTCGAGTTCGGCCGTGAAGACGTTCAGGACGGCACCGGCGTAGTAGCCCTCGCCGGACGCGACGGTCCCGAGGGGGATTTGGTCGGGGGTGAGCGACGCCCCGGCCGCGTCGGTGTAGCCGGGGAACCGCATCCGGGGGTCGTCGATGGGGTTGAACGGCACGCCGTTGACCTCGAGAACACCGCCGGTGTTGTCGGTGACGACGCCGAAGACGACGTTCTCGGCGGGTTCGAGGACGGCGTTCCCGACGACGAGGGACAGGGGGTCGGCGCTCTCGACGGTGCCGCCGCCTTTGAACGTGCCGCCGACGAAGCCCTCGGGACGGTTCGGGAGATTGCCGGCGGACGCCTGGTCCATGGTGAGGACCGCCCCGGACGGCGAGATGAGGGTGGAGCTCGCCCGGACGTCGAGGGACATGCCCATCACGGTAATACTGCCGGTGTTGCCGCTGCCGGAGATGGACGTGATGGGTCCCTCTACCTCGAAGGCGGTGCCCGCCGGGACCTCCTGTGCCGCCGCCGTGAAGCTGAGCCCGCTCGTGAGTGCCGCCGCACCGGCGAGCTTGAGAACCGTCCGTCGGTTGAATTGAATGTCGCTCATAATGACACCCGTACGTTCGGATAGCCGCTCATAAAGCGCGGGCGAAAGACGGGGGAGGTTCGGGTCGGATGGGGAAGGATGGGGGCGAAAGGAGAGGAAACGGAGCTATCCACCACCCCGAACGTGACGTCCGGTCCCCCGTTCGGGGGCGTCGAGCGCGCCCGTGTTCGCATACCAACACGTCGCTCGCCGAGTGACAGCCCGCTCGAAGCGCCTCACCGCGCTCGTGTCGGCCGTCCCTCGGGCCCCCGAGGACCGGCCGCCGAGGACCGGCCGGGGAGCGCCGACTACCCCCCGCCGAACAGGGAGGCGTGGACGGGCGCGAAGTCCGACTCCGACTCGTAGTTGCCGGCGGTGTCGCGGACGGCCGACCCGCGGACGCCCGTATCGAGGAAGTCGCGGAGCGGCGCGGCGAGCTTCCCGGGTTCGACGAGGAAGGCGTCGTGGCCGTGGTCGGAGTCGACGACGTGGTGGGCGACGGGGGAGTCGCTGGCGCGGAACGCCTCCGCGACGGTCTCGCTCTGTTCGACGGTGAAGTGCCAGTCGCCGGTGTAGGAGACACAGAGCGCCTCGCCGTTGAACGCGGCGAGCGCCTCCGCGTCCCCGGGGTGGCCCGCCGCGAGGTCGTAGTCGTCCATCGCCCGCGTGAGATAGAGATACGAGTTGGCGTCGAAGCGCTCGACGAAGCGCTCGGCCTGGTAGTCGAGGTACGACTCGACGTCCCGGTAGGGGAAGAACGCGGCGGCGGGGTCGGCGGGGAACGTGTCGCGTTCGCCGTCCCGACCCGCGACGCGCCGGCCGAACTTCGCCTCCATCGAGTCCTTCGAGAGGTACATCACGTGGCCCAGCTGTCGGGCGAGCGCGAGTCCGTTGCGCGGTTGCTCCTCGCGACCGTAGTAGTCGCCGCCCTGCCAGTCGGGGTCGGTGGTGATGGCCCGCCGCGCGATGGCGTCGAGCGCGAGACACTGCGGGTCGAGGCGGGCGGCCCCGGCGATGCAGGCCACCCGCGAGG
>CAYYSW010000338.1:0-2727 GCA_964474395.1 uncultured Halobacteriales archaeon | reverse complement strand
ACCGGGTCGGTCTGGACCGCGTCATCATCCAGGAGACCATCGACGGCTCCGGCATGGGCGGCATGATGGGCGGCATGGGCGGCATGATGGGCGGTATGGGTGGCGGCGCCGGCGGCGAGGACATCGAGGAGGCCCTCGAGGACGCCGACGTCGATACCGAGGAGATACTCGACGAACTCGACGAGGAGTGAGCGTCCGGTTCACCGTCCGGTAGCGGACCGCCCGGACCGTTCCGCCGGCGTCAGTCCGACCCGCCCTCGTAGAAGACGGCGGGGTCGCAGTCCCCATCGACCGGCGCCGTGTGGACGACGTTCGTCTCGGGGTCGTACTCGATGAGTCCGGCCTCCGCGAGTTTCGGGAGGTGGACGTGGTGGAGCGTCGCGCTGACGCTCTCCGGGTCGACCGGACCGTCCCCGGCCATCAGTTCGCGGGCGATGACCTGACTCGTGAGGTCGTCGATGGGGACGTCTTCCTGGGGATGGGCCCGGAGGTACGAGAGGACGTGACGGCGGCGACGGTTCGCCATCAGTTCGAAGGCAGCACCGCGCGGGTCGGCGTCTGCAGGGGGAGTTCTCGTGGCCATCTACCGACACGGGAGGACTGGAGGGGCAAAACCCCCGCCGAGCGTTGTGGCCGGTTGCGAACTGTTTCGGACCGTTGCATAGCTGCGCTGTCCGTCGATTTCCGAATAAACAATCGATTAGGAGAATGTGCTGTAACCGAACTTCTCTATGAGACTGACTCGCATGAAACAGGACCTCCATCGGGAACGTCCTGCCCGGCGGCCCGCTATGCGATGTCGCGGCTGGTGTCGATGGCCACCTCGTCGGCCAGTTCGAGTTTGACCACGTCGGTCAGCGCCCGCCCGCCCCGGAACTTGGGGACCGTGAGGCGGTTCTCGATGGTGTCGCTGCCGACGCGGGTCTCCAGGTCGAAGACCACGTCGGCCATGTGACGGGTCGTGTCGCGGCCCCTCGGGATGTCGACGCCGGCGAGACAGTGGAGGACCGCGAGGCCGCCCGTGTTGTGGATGTGGTTCTGGAGTTCGTTGAGGAAGTTCCGGTAGCGGTCGACGTCCTCGCGTTCGAGGACGTCCGCGGGGTCGATGATGAGGTTCGACGCCTCCGGCAGCGCACTGACGAGCTTCGCGGTGTTGTCGATAGGGGCGTCGCCGGTGACGTGCCGGATGGTCGGATCGCCGGCCCGGGTCGAGGAGTGTGCGATGGTGTCGGCGACGGCCTCCTCCGTCCGACCGAGCGTGACGTAGAGCGTCCCGCGGGTCGCCGTGAGTTCGTGCAGGAGGAGTTCAGCCTGACTCGCGGGTTCCGCACAGAGGGCGACCGTGCTACCGGCGGGGATGCCACCATCGAGCTTCCGGTCGAGCACGTCGACCCCCGTCGGTAGCCGGTCTTTCATCCGTTCAGGATATTCACGCCCTAGATAGTTAACCGTTGTGTCTCCTGAAATGATGTATCACGCGGTGGTATTCGGCGGGTAGCGCCGCCGAGCCCGCATCGCCGAGTGCGGGGATTCGGGCGACGGGAGCGCCATCGAAGAGCCCATCGGTACCGTTGGGCACGGTCCGACACCGCGTGAGGACCACTCCGTCGACAGGCGTGTCCAGCGCGCGCGCCATCGCCGCCGACTTCAGCGCGTCCCGGAGCGCCGACGGACGCGGCGTCGAGACGACGAGCGCACGGTCCGCGAGACGGAGGGGACCGGCGACGGCGCGGCCCGCACCCGCCGGACAGTCCACGACTACCTGCCGGTCGGCGGCCGCCAGGCGCGCGAGCGCCCGCCGGGCGGCCCGTGGCGAGGCGCCCCCGCCCGGGACGACGGTCACCCGCGGGCAGTCGGGATGCGGACGGCCCGCCTCACGGGCCGGCGTGCCGCCCGCAAGCGCCACTAGTGGGGACGGGTCGCCCCCGGCGACTGCCCTCTCCGTCGTCGCCCCGCCGACGATGCCGGCCATCCGCGCGAGGTCGGGGGCGTCCGTGTCGGCGTCCACCACGACCACACGGCACTCCCGCCCGAGGGCGAGGGCGACGCCGAGGGCGGTCGTCGTCCGCCCGACCCCACCTTTCCCTCCGACGACGGCGAGCATACGCCGGGTGGTCCCGCCATCTGACTTGAACGTTCGTCCGTTCCCCCCGTTCCGGGGGATTCAAGCCGCGCCCCCCATCGGGTAGAGGTGATGCGGCACGACCACCTGATAAGCGCGAAACAGCTCTCGCGGGACGACATCGAGGCGGTGCTCGACCGTGCCGCGGCCATCGCGAACGGCGAGGCGACGCCCACCACCGACGCGGTCCTCGGCTTGCTCTTCTTCGAACCGAGTACCCGGACGAAGATGAGCTTCGACGCGGCGATAAAGCGCCTCGGCGGGAACACGGTGGACATGGGGAGCGTCGAGTCCTCCTCGGTCAAGAAAGGCGAGACGCTCGCGGACACCGTCCGCGTCGTCTCGGGGTACGCCGACGCCCTCGTCCTGCGCCACCCGAGCGAGGGGGCGGCGAAGCTCGCGAGCGAGTTCGTGGACGTCCCCCTCGTCAACGCCGGCGACGGGGCCGGCCAGCACCCCACCCAGACGCTGCTCGACCTCTATACGATGCGCGAGAGCGCGGGGCTCGACGACCTCACGGTCGGCATCATGGGCGACCTGAAGTACGGTCGGACGGTCCACTCGCTGGCCAGCGCGCTGACGAACTTCGACGCCCGCCAGCACTT
>CAYYSW010000337.1:0-2736 GCA_964474395.1 uncultured Halobacteriales archaeon | reverse complement strand
ACCCCGAGGTGATGGACCTCGAAGCCACGCTCGCCGAGCACGACCTCACCTGGGAGCAGCTCGTCGACGTCGGCATCCTCTGTGGCACCGACTTCAACGAGGGCGTCTCGGGCGTCGGCCCGAAGACGGCCGTGAAACTCGTCCACGAACACGGCGACCTCTGGGCGGTCCTCGACGCCCGCGGGGACTACATCGAGAACGCCGACCGCATCCGGCGTCTGTTCCTCGACCCGGCGACGACCGACGACTACGCGTTCGACGTCGACCCGGACCCCGACGTGGACGCCGCCCGCGCGTACGTCTGCGAGGAGTGGGGCATCCCCGAGGAGGAGGTCGCCCGCGGCTTCGAGCGCATCGAGGAGGCCGTCAGCCAGACCGGCCTCGACGACTGGCTGTAGGCGGGCTCGGGTCACCGACGGTGAGTTCCTCCCCCGACCACTCGGACTCCGGCGTGAACGGTCGTCGGTACGCCGCATCCCAACGGTAGCGGGCGGCACCGATGGTACCGTTCGCTGTGTCTGGACCGTCCGTGAGAGATACGCGCGACCGTCCGATTCGTGGACGGGGTTTCCCTTGGTGACTGCTAACGAGATAAACACTCGTGTCGTATGACACTCGGCTATGACCGCCGTAAAAATCATCGAACTGCTCGGCACCTCGGAGACGTCCTGGGAGGACGCAGCGAAGAACGCCCTCGACGACGCCGCCCACACCATCGAGGACATCCACGGTATCGAGGTGACGGACATGACCGCCGACGTGGTCGATGGCGACATCATCCAGTACAAGACCACCTGCCGCATCGCGTTCCCGGTCCACGAACACGCCGAACCGATGCGTGAGGGTATCGCCTCCCGCGTCAAGAAGAGCGCCTCGAAGGTCCGCCCGCGCTGACCCTCGTCGCACCACCGCTGCCCGTTTTCCCGCCGTCGCCCTGCCCGAAACCCGTCGCTTATTCTTCTCGCACACCGACGCCCGACCATGACACCCGAGGAGGTCGAACGACTCATCGAGACCGGCATCGAGGACTGCGAGGCGACCGTCTCCCGCCCGCGCAATCCCGACGACGACACCCACCTCGCGGCCGTCGTCGTCTCGCCGGCCTTCGAGGGGCAGTCGCTCGTCCAGCAACACCAGCTGGTGTACGACGCGCTCGGCGAGCACATGACCCGCGACATCCACGCGTTGGAACTGAAGACGTTCACGCCCGAGCAGTACGCCGAGCGCGCCGAGTAGCGCCGCGTCGCCGAGGATGGCCTCTCGATGTCAGGGCCTTTTTGCCCCCCGCCGCGAGGGTCGCCCATGTCCCACGACATCCTCGTCGCGGGTGAGACGCTCGTCGACTTCATCCCCGACCGGCCCGGACCGCTCGGGTCCGTCGAGTCGTTCAGCCGCCGGGCGGGTGGCGCGCCGGCCAACGTCGCCGTCGGACTGGCGCGCCTCGACCGCGCCCCGTGGTTCTGGACGCGCATCGGCACCGACCCCTTCGGCGACTTCCTCGCGGACACGCTGGCGTCCTACGGCGTCCCCGACCGCCTCGTCGAACGCGACGACGGGGCGAAGACGGCGCTCGCGTTCGTCACGCACGACGAGTCCGCCGACCGCCAGTTCAGTTTCTACCGCGACGACACCGCGGACACGCGACTCCGCCCCGACGGCGTCCCCGAAGACGTCCTCGACGACGTGGAGTGGGTGTACGCCGGCGGCGTGATGCTCGCATCGGAACCGGCCCGGAGCGCCACGCTCGAGCTCGTCGAGCGGGCGGACTGCCCCGTGGTGTTCGACCCGAACGCCCGCCCGGAGCTCTGGCGGGACTTCGACTTCGCGGCGACGGTGGAGGACGTCCTCGGGACGGTGGAGGTGGTGAAGGCCACCGACGAGGACCTGCACGCGGCAGGCATCGAGGGCGACGGCCCCGAGACGCTGGCACGGGCGGTCCTCGACCGGGGGCCACACACCGTCTTCCTGACGAGCGGCGAGACCGGGGCGTACGCCGTCTCGACCGACGCGGCCCCGTGGGGGGCGAGCGAGGTCCGTCACGGGGGGTACGAGGTCGAGGCCGTCGACACGACCGGCGCGGGCGACGCCTTCACCGCCGGGGCGCTCGCCGCCCTCGCGGACGGGGAACCGCTGGAAGCGGTGCTGGCGTTCGCGAACGCCGTCGCCGCGGCCACCGTCACCGCCCCCGGCGCGATGACCGCGCTCCCCGACCGGGCGACGGTGGCGACCGTCCGCGGGAGGTAGCCCGACCACACCCGCACGAACATCTTTATTCTAACCTGAGTAAATTTCTTAACGCCAGGGGTCGTAGGGTCGAGTATGGCTATCAAACAGGTGCGGGAGTACACGGAGGTCTACGTCGGCGGGTCGTGGACGGAGGTCGAGGACTCGCTCGACGTGATCGACCTCGCGGAAGGCGGCGTCTTCGCCCGCGTCGCGGCGGCGACCCCCGACCACGCGGAGACCGCACTCGCGGCCGCTGCGGACGCGCAGTCGGCCATGCGCGATACGACCATCGTCCAGCGCGCGAACTGGCTGGAGTCCATCGCGGAGGGCCTGGAGGGGCGCCGGGACGACCTCGCCTCGACCATCGCCCGCGAGGCGGGCAAGCCCATCTCCAGCGCGCGCGGCGAGGTCGACAGCGCGGCCGAACGCTTCCGTCGGGCCGCAGAGGAAGCCCGGGGACAGAAAGGCGAGTTCCGCGAGGGGACGACCGAGGGCCACGAGGGCTGGCAG
>CAYYSW010000336.1:0-2768 GCA_964474395.1 uncultured Halobacteriales archaeon | reverse complement strand
ACACGACCATCGACCGCATCATGGACGCCGGCGCGCTGGGCGCCGAGATCGTCCTGAGCGGGAAGGTCACGGGCGCACGGTCGCGCGTCGAGAAGTTCAACCGGGGCTACATCAAGCACAACGGCGAACCCGCCGAGTCCATCGTGGACGAGGGCCAGGGCGTCGCCGTGATGAAGCTCGGCACCATCGGTGTGACGGTGAAGATCATCCCGCCCGGAGCGCAGCTCCCCGACGACTTCCAGGTCGCCGACGACGCCGACATCTCGGAGTACATCGTCGAGCCCGAGGAGGGCGAGGGCGTCGAGGAGCTCCTCGAGTCCGAACCCGGCGAGGCCGACGCCGAGGAGGCCGAACCGGTCACCGAGGCCGAGGTCGACGAGGACGCACCCCCGACGGCCGAAGAGGAGGTCGTCGAGGAGGAGGTCCTCGACGAGGAACAGGAGGTCGCAACCCCCGAGGGCGACGAGGACGTCGAGGCGGAACTCGACGACCTCGAGGAGGCCGTCGAGGGCGAGCTCTCCGAGGACACCGAGGCAGCGGCCGAGGACCTCATGGAGGAGATGGAGGCCGAGGACACCGAGGACGCCCCCGTCGAGGAGACGGTCGAGGGCGACGAGGAGTCCGCCGGCGGCGCCGACGAGTCCGCCGACGCCCCCACCACCGACACCGACGTCCCCGGCTCCGAGGAGGACGCCGAGGGCGACGCCGACGATGACGACGAGGAGGTGGAGGAGTAATGGCCATCCTGCACGTCGACGAGATCCGCGACATGACGCCCGCCGAGCGCGAGGCCGAACTCGAGGAACTCGAGACGGAACTGCTCAACGCCAACGCGGTGCAGGCGGCGGGTGGTGCCCCGGAGGATCCGGGTCGCATCACGGAGCTCCGCCGGACCATCGCCCGGATCAAGACGATCCAGGGCGAGGAAGGCGACAACGAGGAGGCCGACGAATAGCATGCTGACCGCCGAGACCCTCACTCGACACGAACTCATCGGCCTGCACGTGCGGGTCGTCGAGTCGTCGGACCCGACGCTCGTCGGGGTCGAGGGCGAGGTCGTCATGGAGACGACCAAGACCCTCTCGGTCGCCCGCGAGGGCGAGACGGGGTCTCGGCTCGTGCAGGTGCCGAAGGGGGTCGCGACGTTCGAGTTCGCACTGCCCGCCGAAGACAGCGCGGGACCACGTCCCGCGGCGGACGCGGGGGACGACCCCACGTACGTCGTCGTCGAGGGCGAGCGACTCCTCGCGCGACCGGCCCGCCGCACCGAGCACACAGGTGATTCACGATGGCAATAGGACTGAACGTACCGGAACCGGAGGAGACCTGCTCCGACGCCGACTGCCCGTTCCACGGAACGCTCTCCGTGCGCGGCCAGTTGGTCGAGGGGCGCGTCGCCTCCACGTCCATGGACAAGACCGTCGTCGTCGAGCGAGAGTACGACGTCCGGGTGCCCAAGTACGACCGTCTGATGAAACGACGGTCGCGCATCCCTGCGCACCACCCGGACTGTCTCGACCTCTCGGAGGGCGACACGGTCCGTATCGCTGAGACTCGACCGCTTTCGAAGACCAAATCGCACGTGGTCGTCGAACTGGTCGAGGAGGCCGAAGTGTCGGGCGGCATCACCGCCCCCGCCACCGAGACCGCAGAGACAACCGAGGGTGACGTCACGGAAGGCGCATCCAGCGACCGCAGCCCGGAGGGCGAGTGACGATGCAGGCACTCAACGCCGACGTCACGCAGGGCCTGGAGAAGGGTTCGCTCATCAACTGCGCCGACAACACCGGCGCCCGCGAACTCAAGGTCATCAGCGTCTCGGGCTACCACGGCACCAAGAACCGCCACCCGAAGGCGGGCCTCGGTGACAAGGTGACGGTCTCCGTCACGAAGGGGACCCCCGAGATGCGCCGACAGGTGCTCGAAGCCGTCGTCGTCCGCCAGCGGAAAGCCATCCGCCGGCCGGACGGCACGCGGGTCAAGTTCGAGGACAACGCGGCGGTCATCGTCGACGAGAACGAGGACCCCCGCGGGACCGAGATCAAGGGCCCCATCGCTCGCGAGGTCGCAGAGCGCTTCGGGAGTATCGCCAGCACGGCGACCATGATCGTCTGAACCATGAGCAAGCAACCACGCAAACAGCGCAACCGCCGCAACCGCGCGCCGCTCCACGAGCGGCAGCGCCAGGTCCGTGCGACGCTCACGGGCGACCTCCGTGAGGAGTACGGCCAGCGAAGCGTCCGCGTCAACGCCGGGGACACCGTCGAGGTGCTCCGTGGCGACTTCGCGGGCGAGACCGGCGAGGTCCAGCGCGTGGACCTCTCGGACGCCGTCATCTTCGTCGAGGGCGTCGTCGTCGAGAAGGCCGACGGGGAGGAGATTCCCAAGGCCCTCGACGCGTCGAACGTCCGTGTGACGGACCTCGACCTGGACGACGAGCGGCGCGAGGCGCGACTCGAATCCACGGAGACGGAGGAGAACGATGAGTAACCACCAGAAGCGACTCGCGGTACCGAACTCGTGGCCGGTCGAGCGCAAGACCCGCGTCTACACCGTCAAGGCCGGCGCCGGCCCGCACGGCGAGGCGGGGGTCCCCCTGCTCGTCCTGCTGCGCGACGTGCTCGGCTACGTCGACTCGAAGAAGGAAGCGCGCTACGCGCTCGAACAGGGCTCCGTGCTCGTCAACGGCGATTCGTCCGTCGACGCGCGCCGGCCCATCGGGATGTTCGACATCCTGGCGTTCGTCGAGCGCGAGGAGTACTACCGCG
>CAYYSW010000335.1:0-2787 GCA_964474395.1 uncultured Halobacteriales archaeon | reverse complement strand
GAGACCCCTGCCATCTCGTAGGCTGCCCGCGAGGCCTGTCTGGTCGCCGGGAAGTTCGTCAGCGCGGCGTCGTCACCGCGCTGGAAGCTGTCGGAGGAGAGGCCGAACCCGGCGTGTCTGATTGGGTCGTCGGTGAACTCGCGGGCGCGGTCCTCGCTGGCGACGAGCACCGCACACGCCCCGTCGGTGACGGGACAGCAGTCGTAGAGGTTGAGCGGGTAGCTCACCGTCGGGGACCCCGTGACGTCCTCGACCGAGCACTCGAACTGCTGGTGGGCGTGGGGGTACTTCGTCCCGTTCTCGTGGTTCTTGACCGAGACCTGCGCTATCTGCTCGCGCGTGGTGCCGTAGGTCTCCATGTGGCGGGTGGCGCGCATCCCGAAGTAGGCGGGCATCGTCACCCCCCGACCGCGCCAGAGGCGTTCGAGCGCCGCGCTCCCGATGAGACCGGCGGTGTCGTCGAGCATCTTCTCCGCGCCGATGACGAGCGCGACGTCCGCCGCGCCCGCCCGCACCGCGAGCGAGGCGTTGCGGAAGGCGTCGCTCCCCGTGGCGCAGGCGTTCTCGACGCGCGTGATGGGTTTCTCGAAGAGGCCCGTCGCGTGGGCGACCGACGCCCCGGAGGAGCCCTCGCCCGCGATGTCGATGGTGCCGTACCACGCGGCGTCGATGTCCGCCCGCGGGTCGATGCCGTGGTCGACGTCGTCGAGCAGTTCGAGGTACGCCGATTCCAGCAGGTCGTCGAACGACCGGTCGTAGTGCTCGCCGAAGTCTATCATCCCGGCGCCGACGACGTAGGCGTCGTTCACTCGCCGTCACCCCCGTCGCCCGCCTTGCTGGAGCGTGGGACGCTGAACTTGAAGGAGTTGACCGGCCGGACGCCGTCCGTGAACAGCTCGCGGAAGCGGGCGTCGACCTCCGTGCCGACGTCTATCTCGTCCAGCGAGGACTCGGTGAGCAGGCCGTACACCCTCGCGGGGTCCCCCTCGCCGTCGGCCTGCGGCAGGTCGACGACGGCGACCGGCTGTGGCGTCTCGATGTCGTCGGGGAGGTACTGCTGGACGACGAACGTCCGTATCTCGCCGCGCGTGGAGAGGCGCGTCTCCTCGAAGTCCGCGGGCGCCGCGCCACAGGACTTGCACGTCCGGCGCTCGTCCGGGTAGGCGACCCACCCGCAGTCCTGGCACTCGAAGGCGACGAGTCGCTGGTCGGCCGCCCGCGTCCGGTGGTAGCGAGGGCCGCTCACGCGCCGCTCACCCCCTGGTACTCGACGGGCTGGCGGTACTCGAGGTGCTTCGCGTAGGTGACGTACTCCTTCGCGTCGAGGAGGTCGGTGACGGTCAGGCCCCCGGTCCGTTCGACGCCGTCGCCCGTCTCCAGTGCGAGGGCGTCCGCGCCGCCCGCACCGTAGTTCACGACGAGGAGTGACTCGCCGACCCCCGCGGTTTCGAGGAGGTGGACGAGGTCGAGGGCGACGCCGGCACACCCGGCGAAGCCGACCGAGTCGAACGTCGAGACGGCGTCGGCGTCCACCTCCCGGAGCGCGGTCCGCGCGAGGCGCGTGGAGGGTGCCCCGGCGACGGCCCTGTCGGGGGACTCGTCTCCATCGAGGGCGCGTTCGATGGCCGGTTCGACCGCGGGACCGACCCCGTGTCGCCGCTCGAAGCGCGCGTCGCCCTCCTCGGCGACCTCGCCGTGTTCGCGGTGGCGCTCGACGAACCCCGTCGTCTCGCTGCCGGCGCCCGTGACCGTCGCGACGGGGGCCGTCGCGTCCGCTCGGACGACGAACGCCGCCGCGCCCGCGCCCGCCGCCGGTGACCCGTCGTCGTCCGGGTCGGCGGGGAGGACGTCGACCGCGACGAGGAGGACGGTACCGCCGGCGTCGGCCAGCGTCCGGGCCGCGCCCAGCGCGTCCGTCGTCGCCCGCGTCGTCGCGCGGAAGTCGCCGGTCCGAAGGTCGCCGGTCGCCCCCAGTCGGTAGGCCACCTGCGCGGCGACGCCGTGTTCGGCGAACGGGTCGGTGACGCTCGCGGCGAACACCGCGTCGAGGTCGGCGCCCGACGCCGATGACCGGTCGAGCGCCGTCTCCGCGGCCTCGCAGGCCATCGTGACGTGGTTCTCGTCGCGGGCGGGAACGGCGCTCTCGCCGCTCGCGGACCCGCCGTACTGCTCCGCGACCGCAGATCGCTCGACGCGGTAGAGGGGGACGTATCCCCCGTGGCCGTCGATTACCGCCACCGTCCCGCCTCCCGGCACCGGGCCGTGTGTCGTGGTATCATGTACTCGTGACTCTCCGTGCCCGTGCTAATAGGTGTCGGTCGGCGCAACCGACGATGGGAGAAGGGGGTTTACGGCAGCTCGGGTGGGCGCGCCGGGATGGCCACGGGGCCGAGGGGGAGTCCCGTCGGTCCCTCGGCTCAGTCGTCCGCGGGCGCCTCGTCGTCCCCGGCGGGTTCGATTCCGACTTCGATCTCGGCGGCCGCGGCCTTGTACTCCGGGATCTTCGCGCGCTCGTCGAGGACGTCGTTCGTGAGGCGGTTGGCCGACCCGCTGGCGAAGTGCGGCGTCGTCCAGATGGAGCCCTCCTTGATGTCCTCCGTGACCTGCGCCAGCACGGTGATGTCGCCGCGTCGGGAGGAGATCTTCACGTAGTCGCCGTCCTCGATGCCGTAGCGTTCGGCGTCGTTGGGGTGGATATCCACGAAGTTCTCGGGGTGCTGGCGGTTGAGCGTCGGCGAGCGACGGCTCATCGTCCCCGTGTTGTAGTGTTCCTCCAGGCGGGCCGTC
>CAYYSW010000334.1:0-2810 GCA_964474395.1 uncultured Halobacteriales archaeon | reverse complement strand
CTCGTAGGTCCGGCGGACCTGTCGGTCGAAGTCGGACTTCCCGGAGCCGACGGGGCCCAGCAGGAGCTTGATGCGCTTCTCGGGGCCGAGCCCCCGCGCCCCCGACTTCACCTTGTTGACGAACTCGTGGATGGACTCGTGGATGTTGCGCCCGTAGAAGGTGTTCTCACCGTCGTTGAGGGGGTCCTCGCTTGCGAGTCGGTACTCCACGACGCCGAGGTCCTCGTTGTACTCGGTGCCGTAGTAGTCGAACATATCCGCGACGCGCTGGTGTGCGTTTCGCGCGACCCGCGGGTCCGCGTAGACCTCTTCGAGGTACCAGTCGAACGCGTGCGTCTCGCGCAGGTCCGAGGGTATCGTGTCCCGGTACTCCCGACTGAGGTCTTCGAGTGTTTCGATGTCACCTGTCATTGTATCACGGAGACGTTTCGTCTCGTTCCCCGGCAGGGGCCGGACAGCCACGCTGTCCGCAAGCCTCGATGAGCATCCCGGAACCACGACAGCCCCGACATATGGTAGCTAGTACCACCTGTACCGACCCACGACCCGGTCAGGGGTCGGCTGACACCGGGGAGGACGCGCCGCGGGATGACCACCGATACTATGGTTATTGTTAGGTGTTCACACTCACATAAGCCTTGCCGCTATCTTCGGGTAACCGAGGGGTTCGGGCCGCCGCGACGGCCCGGAACCGTATCCCGGGGGGCGGCCGGCGAACAGTCCCGATTTTCGACCGGTCACCGATTTATATACCGCCGTCGAGGGCGACCGGGCCCGACCACACGACTCTTGCCCACGGCGGGGTTCCCGTCGAGTATGGACGCCGATTCGCTCGCCGCCGGGTGGACGGTCTGGAACGACGACGGCGACCGGGTCATCGTCGCCTACCGGCCCGACGTGTTCAACGGCGGCGACTTCCCCCCCGAGTGCATGCCGACCATCTACCTCACCCGCGGCCGGCGTACCCGGCGGCCGGGGGTCCGCCCGAACCCCCAACCCGGCGACCCATGGGTCGTCACGCTGTTCCTCGAACCCGAGGTGGACCACGGCGCGGACCACTACGACACCCGCGAGGAGGCCGTCGAGGGCCTGACCGACCTCGCGGCCCGCTTCGCCGCCGGCGACCTGGACTACCGGGGGCTGTACCAGGTCCCGCGGGAGTCGTACTTCGAGAAACTGGACGAATTGACGGGTCGGGAGGCTTAACCGCCTCGCTGGTCGAAGTCGGGGTATGGCCACCGTCACGCTCATCGGTCCGCGACTCGCGGAGGAGGGAACCGAGTTCGTCTACCAGGGGGAGTCCGCCGCCTGCGAGGGCTGTCCCTACCGGGGGCAGTGTCTCAACCTCACCGAGGGGATGCGCTATCGTGTCACCGGCGTCCGGGAGTCGGGCACGCTCGAATGTGCCGTCCACGACACGGGCGTCACCGCCGTCGAGGTCGAGCCCGCGCCCGTCCGTGCGAACGTCGCCTCCAACAGCGCCTACGCCGGGTCGAACGCGAAGCTCGAAGGCCCCTGTCCCTACACGGACTGTCCCTCCCACGAGTACTGTGAACCACTCGGCGCCGAGTTCGACGAGAGCTACCGAATACGAGAGGTGGTCGGCGACCCGCCACACGACTACTGCGCGCTCGACCGCGACCTGACGCTCGTGGAGTTCGCCCCCCGCGAGGAGACGTAACCGGCACGGCCGCCCCCTCACCGCTCGCTCCCTCTCTCTGGATTCCTGTCCTGCGACGCCGTGGCCGCCGCTCTCGGGCGTGTGGTAGCGTCGTCCCTGGCTTCAGGGGGGAGTCGTAGCCGCTAGCCGGTGTAAGACTGTTCTGCCGACCGGCCCTGGACCGGGGACCCGCCAAGTTTCCCGGTCAGTTCGCCGGCGTAGCCGAACTCGTTCTCGTAGCCGTACGGCGACATGAGCACGGGGTAGAACGACTCCTCGGCGACGAGGTGCTCGCCGTCGATGGCGGCGTACGGTTCGCCCGCGGGCACCCGCTCGAAGTTCGCCGCGAAGACGGCGTAGTCGTCGGCGGGCCGCTTCGGGATGAGGTGACTGAGGCGGAAGACCGGTATCTCGCGTTCCTCGGGTTCCCCGCCGGGGAGCGCCCCGACGGCCGCGAGGAACTCCCGGACGAGCGTCACCGCGTTCTCGGCGGCGCGTTCGGTGCCCTGCAGTCCACACTCCACCTCGACGACGTCCGCGTACTCGACCAACCGGCCCTCGGTGAACCCGGTCGCCTCCACGACGGCGTCCACCGAGAGGTACCGACAGACCGTCTCCGTGAGCGTGCCCGCCTCCTCGACGACTGCGAAGGGGTTGTCGTACGACTGCGTCGAGTGCAACGAGAACGTCGTGCAGTCGCCTATCTCCTGTAACACGTCGTGTGCGAGGCGCCGTTCGTGGGAGTCGGCGTCCGGGTCGCCGGGGAAGATACGGTTCAGGTCCTCCTCGGTGTAGCGGACGCCGCGGGCGAGCGCCCGTTCGTTGACGACGATGAACTTCACGGGACGTTCGACGGGGGGTGACTCCGAGAGCAGGGTCTCGACGGCGTGGACACCACACGGCTCGTCGCCGTGGACGGCCGCGAGGATTGCGATTTCCGGTTCACCCTCCCCCAACTGTTCGACGTACATCCACCTCGATGTTGTCCGCCCCGGATAAAGAGTCACGCGGTCCGCGGACGGTCCGTCAGCGCCCTGAAGGGTCGCCGTCCGCTCGGGGGCCGGTTCGGTACGCTGACGGTATCGTTCGACCGCTTCGGCGAGGACGAGTCGGCGACACGCTCAGTGCTCCAGCGATTCGGCGTAGGCGA
>CAYYSW010000333.1:0-2843 GCA_964474395.1 uncultured Halobacteriales archaeon | reverse complement strand
AGGTGGACGGCAACTTCGACGCCTGTCTCGACCGGGTGCAGGACCTCGCCGACCGTGGCGAGGCGTACCTGCTGAACTCGCTCAACCCGTTCCGACTGGAGGGCCAGAAGACCATCGGCCTCGAGATCCTGGAGGAGTTCCGCGACGACGAGGGCCGGTTCCCGGACCGCATCGTCCTCCCCGTCGGCAACGCGGGCAACACCGCGGCGCTGTACAAGGCCTTTCGCGAACTCGTCCAGTCGGGGTCGCTCGCGCCGGGCGACGTGCCCATGCTGACGGGCGTGCAGGCCGAGGGTGCCGCGCCCATGGTCGAGGCCATCGAGAACGGGACCGAGGAGATACGGCGCTGGGAGGAGGTGGAGACGCGCGCCACCGCCATCCGCATCGGCAACCCCGTCAACGCGCCGAAGGCGCTTCCCGGAATCAGGGAAACCGGCGGCACCGCCGTCGCCGTCAGCGACGAGGCGATAACCCGCGCCCAGCGCGACCTGGCGAGCGAGGGCGTCGGCGTCGAACCCGCCTCCGCCGCCAGCGTCGCCGGCCTCCGGAAGCTCCGGGAGGCGGGCGTCGTCGGCGAGGGCGAAGACGTCGTCTGTCTGACGACCGGTCACCTCCTGAAGGACCCCGACGCGGCCGCCGAGGCCGGCGCGGACCCCGAGCCCGTCCCCAACGACACCGACGACGTACTGGCCCACCTGGAGGGGCGGACGACGACGGCCTCAGAGGCGGAGTCGGACGGCCGCGGACTGCTCGGACGCCTCAGGAGTCGGCTCTCCTGAGCGGGGCCGACCCGCACGACAGTCGAGACCCGTCCCCTGCGGGGCGCGACGTTTTGCCCTGAGATAGCCTACCCGGCGTATGGGAAGCGACACCACACAGCAGGACGCGCGGATGGAACTCGAACCCGACGCGTACCACGAGGGCGAGAAGGGCTTCTACGTCGACTGTCCCGAGTGTGGCTCGCCGGCGTACCTCGCCGACATCATCGAGGACGGACGCTGTCAGGGCTACCTCGGGGAGGTGGTGGACGACGGGGGGGCGAGCGCCGATCGCGAGCCGACCTGCACGGCGGAGCTCAGCCTCGAACTCGTCTGGGGGTCGTGACGACTGTGACTACTCGTTGTTGAGCGCGAGGTACTGCGCGCGGATGATGCGCTCGTCGTCCTCCAGCCGTTCGATGAGTTCCTCGGGTACTTCGCTGTCCAGCGAGTAGACCGTCAGGGCCTCCCCGCCGATGGTCTCGCGGCCGTTGAACATCCCCGCGATGTTCACGTTGTTCTCGCCGAGGACGGTGCCGATGAGCCCGATGACGCCCGGCTTGTCGTGGTTGCGCGCGACGAGCATGTGGCCGTGCGGGATGGCGTCCACGCGGTAGCCGTCTATCTGGACGATACGCGGGTCGTCGCCGGCGAAGAGCGTCCCGCAGACGCGGATGTCCTTCTCGCCGTCGCTGACGACGACGCTCACGCGCGACTGGAAGACGTCCGACTGGCTGGTCTTCGACTCGGTGACGTCGATGCCGCGCTCCTCGGCGACGCCGGGGGCGTTGACGGCGTTGACGCGTACCTCCAGCGGGCGGAAGACGCCCTTCAGCGCGCTCGCGGTGACGATTTCGACCTCCTCCTCGGCGATGTCGCCGGCGTACTCCACCTCGACGCTGTTGACGCGACCGTCGAACAGCTGGACGGCGATGCGCCCGGCCGTCTCGGCGAGGCCGATGTAGGGGCGCACGCGGGGGAAGGCGCTCCTGTCCACCGAGGGGGCGTTGAGCGCGTTGACGACGGGTTCGTCGTTGATGGCGGCGATGACCTGTTCGGCGGCGCTGGTCGCCACGTTCTCCTGGGCTGCCTCCGTCGAGGCGCCGAGGTGGGGCGTGACGATGATGTCGTCCACGTCGAGCAGCGGGCTATCGGGGTCCAGCGGTTCCTCGGCGAACACGTCGAGTGCGGCCCCGGTGAGGGTTCCCTCCTCGACGGCGGTGGCGAGGGCCGCCTCGTCGACGATGCCGCCGCGCGCGCAGTTGAGCACGAAGCCGTCGCCGAGGCGGGCGAGTTCCTCGCTGCCGATGAGCCCCTCCGTCTCGGGGGTCAGCGGCGTGTGGATGGTGAGGAAGTCGGCCCGGTCGAGCACCTCGTCGAGTTCGGCGAGTTCCGCGCCCAGCTGGTCGGCGCGGCTCTCGCTGATGTAGGGGTCGTAGGCGACGAGGTCCATGCCGAGCGCGCTGAGGCGCTTCGCGACCTCCTGGCCGACCCGCCCGAGCCCGACGATTCCCAGCGTCTTGTTGTTCACCTCGCGGCCGAGGTAGTCGCCCTTCGCCCACTCGCCGTCCTTGAGGCGGGCGTGGGCCTGCGGGATGGAGCGGGCGACGGCGAAGGCCATCGCGACGGTGTGTTCGGCGGCCGCCCGGACGTTCCCCTCGGGGGCGTTGGCGACGATGACGCCGCGTTCGGTGGCGGCGTCGATATCGATGTTGTCCACGCCGATGCCGGCGCGCCCGACGATGACGAGTTCGCGTGCGGCGTCCAGCAACTCGGCGTCCACCTCGGTCCCCGAGCGGACGATGAGGCCCGCGGCGTCGCGTATCTGCTCGCGGAGGTCGGCACCCTCGATATCGTAGGCCGTCACCACGTCGTGGCCCGCCTCGCGGAGTCGGTCGAGGCCGGCGTCCGCGATGGGGTCCGTGACGAGTATCTTCATATCCACCACTGACGGCGGGCGTCGATAACCGTTTCCGACACCGGCCAACCTTGCACGTGCCGCCGAACTGACTGGTCGCTCGAAGGCAGGAGCGAACCGGTGGCCTTGAAGCGCCCCACCCCCCAAGCCGGCGTATGACACTCGTC
>CAYYSW010000332.1:0-2864 GCA_964474395.1 uncultured Halobacteriales archaeon | reverse complement strand
CGGCGCGAACCAGCGACTGCTCGACCACCACCACCACGGATGACCTCGCTCGCACTCCAGTTCGGAGTCGGCGGGTTCCTCGCGGAGATGCTCGGCTACCCGTTCATGCGGCGGGCGTTCGTCGCCGGCGTCTGCATCGGGCTGGTCGCCCCGCTCGTCGGGTCGTTCCTCGTCCACCGGCAACTGGCGATGATCGGTGAGACACTCGCCCACACCGCCTTCGCGGGCGTCGCCGTCGGCATCTTCCTGAGCGCCGTCCTCGGGACGGCGGTGTCGCCGTACCTGACGGCGCTCGTCGTCGCGGTGCTGGCGGCGTTGCTCATCCAGGTGCTCTCCGAGCACACCGACGTGTACAACGACGTCTCGATGGCCGTCGTCCTCGCCGGCGGGTTCGCCCTCGGGACGGTCCTCATCAGCCTCACGAGCGGCGGCATCGCCGTCGGCATCTCACAGTACCTCTTCGGGAGCCTCTCGACGCTGACCCGGGGCGACGTCGAGATACTGGTCGGGCTCAGCGCCGTCGTCCTCGTCACGGTGGTGCTGAACTACCGCCAGCTCGCGTACGTCACGTTCGACGAGTCGGCCGCCCGCATCGCGGGCATCGACGTCCGGTCGGTCAACCGGTTGCTCGTCGTGCTGACGGCGCTGGTCGTCGTCGGCGCGATGCAGATGATGGGCGTCATCCTCGTCGCCGCGATGCTGGTCGTCCCCGTGGCGGCGGCGACACAGCTCGCCCGGAGCTTCAGGGGGTCGGTCGTCCTCGCCGTCGTCGCCGGGCAGGTCGCCGTCCTCGCAGGGACGACGCTCTCCTACGCCTACGGTATCGCCGCCGGCGGGACCGTCGTCCTCGTGGCCATCGGGGTCTACCTCGGGGCCGCCCTCGTCAGGACGCTCGGGGTCGACCGGACCGGCTGAGCCGTCGACACCGCAACGACGGTCCCGGTTCCGGCGCGGGCCGACGGTCGAGCGACGAAAACGCCTATCACCGGGGGCGGAGTCCCCCCGACATGACCGAGACACAGACGGGTGAACTCCGGGTCGGCATCGTCGGCGGCGGGTTCATCGGACGGACCGTCGGCGGCGAGTTCGTCGACCACGACGCCACGCGCGTCGTCGCCGTCACTGACATCGACGAGTCGGCCCTCGACGCCGCCGCGACCGAACTCGGCGTCGACGCGGACGGTCGGTTCACGGACTACGAGGCGATGCTCGATACGGCTCCCCTCGACGCCGTCCTCATCGGCACGCCCCACACGCTCCACTACGAGCAGGTCCTCGCGGCCTTCGAGCGCGACCTGCACGTCCTCTGTGACAAGCCGCTCACGACGAACTTGGACGAGGCCCGCGACCTCGTCGGACGCGACGCCGACCGCGAGGAGGTCCTCATGGTCGGCTACCAGCGCCACCTCTTCCGGGCGTTCATCAGGGCACGCGAACTGTGGGAGAGCGAGGGACGCGAGCCGCGCTGGGTGACCGCCGAGGTGAGCCAGGACTGGGTCGAGCGTTTCGAGGGGACGTGGCGACAGGACCCCGACCTCTCGGGCGGGGGCTACCTCTACGATACGGGGAGCCACCTGCTCGACTGCATCCTCTGGAGCACCCGCCTCACCCCCGAGGCGGTGTCGGCGAACATGGCGTTCATCGACGACGAACAGCGGGTCGACGGCCGCGCGAACGTCACCGTCCGCTTCACGAACGGCGCGACGGCCTCCGTCTCGCTGTCCGGCGAGACGCCGTGTCACCGCGAACACGTCCGGATGTGGGACGAACAGGGCGCCGTCGCCCTCGACAGCAAGGACTGGAAACCCAGCGAGTACGTCGAGATAGACGCGGGCAGCGGCGAGTACCGGCCGCGCCTCCCGAAACCCACCCGGAAGTCGAAGGTGGCGGCCTTCGTCGAGGCGATACGGACGGGCGAGGACCCCGTGGCGACGGCTCTCGACGGTCTCCGGGTGACCGCCGTCACGGAAGCGGCCTACGAGTCCGCCCGGAGCGACGGGTCGTTCGTCGCCGTCGACCCCGCCGACGTGACACTCGAGTGACTCCGTCCGGACACGTTTCGAACGAGCGCCGGCAGGGGGTTTATCCCGTCGCTGTGACTGCACGTAGTCATGAACGTTGGAGTCCTGACCGTTCCCCTCGGGGACCAATCCGCCGAGGACGCCTTCGAGTACCTCTCGGGCATCGGCGTCGAGAGCGTCGAGCTCGGCTGTGGCGGCTATCCCGGCGACGACCACCTCCCGCGCGGGGAGTACCTCGACGACGCGGACGCGCAGGCCGCGTTCCGTGAGACCCTCGCGGAACACGACCTCTCGGTGTCGGCGCTCGCGACGCACAACAACCCGCTGCACCCCGACGAGGACCGGGCGCGGGAGGCCGACCGGGAACTCCGGGAGGCGGTCCGCCTCGCCGACCAACTGGAGGTCGACACCGTCACGGCGTTCTCGGGGCTGCCGGCGGGCGGGCCCGACGACAGCGTGCCGAACTGGATCACCGCACCGTGGCCGACCGAACACGCCGAGGCCCTGGAGTACCAGTGGGAGGTGGCGACGGAGTACTGGTCGGACCTCGCGGCTCACGCCGCCGACCACGGCGTCCGGGTGGCCATCGAGATGCACCCGAACATGCTCGTCTACGAACCGACGGGCATGCTCCGTCTGCGCGAGGCGACCAACGGGTTCGTCGGCGCGAACTTCGACCCCTCGCATCTCTACTGGCAGGGTATCGACCCGACCGAGGCCATCCGCTACCTAGGCGGCGCTATCCACCACGTCCACGCCAAGGACACGCGGGTCTACGAGCACAACGCCGGCCGGAAAGGGGTCCTCGACACGACGCCGTATACGGAGGCGGGCGACCGCTCG
>CAYYSW010000331.1:0-2887 GCA_964474395.1 uncultured Halobacteriales archaeon | reverse complement strand
GTTCGTCCGCAACAGCGTGGACATCCTGTTCCAGGGGTACGGCCGCCGACACGGCTGGGACCTCTCGAAGGTGTTCCTCGGCCTGCTGGCCGGCTTCACCGTCTGGGGCATCGCCATCATCGTCGCGTCGGGGACCATCGAAGGGTTCGGCCAGCCGTGGCTGCTCCTGGTCATCGGCGCGGCCATCGCCGGTGCGATGATGTGGCCGTACAACGCGCTGACGGTCATCCTCAACACGACCCACCTGCCCGAGCACACCCAGCCCGGATGGGGCCGCGTCGTCGCCATGTGGTGGGCGACGGGCTTCTTCGGCTACTTCACCGTGTTACTCATCGGCGGCGTGTTGAACAACGAGAGCTACGGACTCAGCTACCCCATCATGGACACGACCACCGCCGTCGTCGGCAGCGGCGTCGGCGGCTACGTGCTCTGGGCGATATTCGTACTCGTCCAGGTCTACACGATGGTCGTCTCCGCACGGGCGAAGATGGACGCGAGCGGAACCGTCGCGGGTGCCGACGAGGCGTCCGGGTTCCTCTCGTAACGACCCGAGGCTTTTTCTTTCGCGGGGCGAAGCGGACGGCCATGAACGCGGGTGAGCGGGCGCTCGGAGTGCTGGTCGCCCATCGACTGGTGGTGTACGTCGGCGGGCTGCTGGTCATCGCGTCGCTCTCGCTCGTCACGCAGGCGGGCGTCTCGCTCCCGCCCGAGGCCCGGACGACGGTGTGGGTCGTCGCCCTCGCCCTGATGGTCGCCACGTACGTCGGCGAGCGGTGGCTCGCCGGCGGCGAGGGGGGCATCGCCACCGTCGCCAACGGCCGAGCGACCTACTCCCTGCGGATCCGCTTCGCGGCGCTCATGACCGTCGCCGGCGTCGCCGTCGGCGTCTACGTCCTGCTGGCGGTGGACCTCGCGCTCGGCCTGCTGTTCGTCGGCGGCGCGCTGCTGTTCGCCCGCATCGCCTTCGGCGGCGGTGAAGGGGAGGCTCCGCGAGGTGGGCAGCGTGAGTGACCCAACCGACCCGACGGACCCGACCGACCCGACGAGCGACGAACCGTCCCGGGGTACCGACCCCGGCGACTTCGGTGCCGACCCCCGCCCCGAGGAGTTCGAGGACCTGCCGACCTCCGACATCGAGGTGGACCTCCACGTCCACTTCGGGATGGCCGGGTCGTTCCCGCTGCGCCTCGCGGAGCTGTTCTTCGCCGACGACGGCCTCCACATCGCGGAGTACGCCTATCTCACGCCCATGTTCGGCCTCGGGATGCGCAAACACCACCGCGAGGCCGACGCGATGCGTCGCATCTACGAGGTCCACGGCGTCGACGAGGTGCTCCTGCAGGCCGACACCGTCTACTGGTACGGCTACCCCGCCGTCGAGCGCTGCGTCGTCCACGACGGCGGCCTGAGCGGTCGTCCCCGACTCGCCGTCCACAACACCGAGCGGCCGTCACACGCCTACCGACTCCACGACGACACCGACTTCGACGAACTGGTCGAGGCGCTCGAGGCCTGCGGCGAGCGTCGCGGCTTCGAGGTGGAGCGCCGCTCCGGGGTCGGCTTCGACCTCCGGGAGAGCCTCGCGCGCTTCTTCGTCCGTCACTGAACGAGTCGTTCGCGACCGCGGACCAGGAGGTGGCCGACGAGCGCCACCGTCACGCCGACGACGTACAGCAGCGTGAGCAGGAGCGAGAGGGCGGTCCGCGTCGGTCCCGACGCCCCCTCCCGGTGGCGCGCGAGCGTCCCGCAGCCCTCGACCAGCGACCCGACCGCTCGCGCGGTCAGCGAGTCGGGGTGGTCCTCGATGGTGGCGGCGATGGGGGGGCTGACCCGCTCGTAGACGGCGACCAGCGCCCGCCCGGGGGCCGTCGGCGTCATCGCGCCGTCGCGAAATCCCCGGAGGGCGTCGAGCGTCGGGCCCTCGCCGGCGGCGGCCGTCGTGATGAAGCAGGCCGCGTGGTGCTGCCGTATCTCGGCGCGCGCGAGGTCGGCCTTCTCGTAGCGGTGAATGTCGTCCTCGGGGAACTCGAAGTCCGTCGAGACGACGAAGGCGCCGGCGGAGTGCTTGAGGTACACCTCGCCGTGTTCGTGGCGCCGGCCGGCCGTCGTGACGACCGTCAGGTGTTTCTTGCGCCCGTCCCCGACGAACCCCTCCTCGAACTCCTCCGCTGGCATGAGGTGCGCTACCGGGTGGCGGTACAAATCGGTTCCGTCCCGCGGGGCAAACCTCGTCGCGGCCGTCGGGGACTATGTGGGGTGGGGTCGAACGCGCGACCATGAGCGAGACACACGACATCGTCGTCCTGCGGACCGACGTCCACGGGATGCCCGTCGAGGACTACGCCGCGGCCCTGCGCGAACGCCTCCCCGACCACGAGGTCCGGGTCGGCCACACGCCCGACGAGGAACGGGAGCTGCTGGCCGACGCGACGGTCGCTACGGGCCGCGAACTCGACGCCGGCCTGCTCGACGCCGCGCCGAACCTCCGGTACTTCGCCTGCGCGTACGCCGGCTACGGCCACCTCCCCGTCGATGCACTGGAGGAACGCGACGTCGCGGTCACGACGGCCTCGGGGGTCCACGGGCCGAACATCGCCGAGCACGTCGTCGGTTCGATACTCGCGTTCGCCCGGCGGTTCCCCGAGGCGTGGCGGCGACAGGGCCGCCGGGAGTGGCGCCACATGCAGTCGTACGAACTCACCGGCTCGACGGTCACCGTGGTCGGACTGGGCGCCATCGGGACGACGGTGGTCGAGCGGCTCTCGGGGTTCGACGTGACGACCCTCGGGGTCCGCCACAGCCCCGAGAAGGGCGGGCCGACCGACGAGGTGTTCGGACAGGGGGACCTCCACGAGGCGCTCGCGCGCACCGACTACCTCGTGCTCGC
>CAYYSW010000330.1:0-2956 GCA_964474395.1 uncultured Halobacteriales archaeon | reverse complement strand
ACGTCGTTGTACCGCCCGAGGTGACAGGGGTCGTGGTAGGTGACGGTGTAGTCGAGTTCCGTCCCGTCGAGTCGAATCCGCCCGCGGTCGAGCAGTTCCTGGACCACCTGCGTGTAGTGGTACACCTCGGTCTCTCCGTCCTCGTTCCAGTGGCCCTCGATGCCGAAGTCCATCATCGGGTCGTCGGCGAACTCGTCGAAGTCGACTTCCGGGTACTCGTTCTTGAACGTGTTGTAGGAGTGGGGGTCCGTACAGACGAGTTTGTCGAACTCGCAGGCCTCGAAGGAGTCGATGAGCGTGCCGGCCTGTTCGAGGAAGAGGAACTCCTCGCCGACCCGGCGGATGTCGTTGCCGTCGTACACCTCGTCGTCGTAGAGGATGCCCACCGAGACGTCGGCGTGTTCGAAGAGCGTGGCGAGCGAGCGGGCCACCTTCTTGTTGCGCTCGTCGTAGCTCGGGTAGTCGCCGACGTACCAGAGGTACTCGACCTGCTGTTCGCGCGCGTCCGGCACCTCGAAGTCGAGGTCGTCGGCCCAGTTCGCGCGCTTTCGGGGGGCGTCGCCGAACGTGTTGCCCTTCTGCATCACGTTCTGGAAGACGTCCTGCAGGCTGGGCTTGACCATCCCCTCGTCGGTCATCTGGCGGTTCATCCGGGTGAACGACGAGAGGTGCTCGATGTCCACCGGGCAGGCGTCCATGCAGGCCATGCAGGCCATGCAGGACTCCATCGTCTCGGTGTCGATGACGCCCCCGCCGTCGGCGACGATGGGTTTCGGGTCCTCGCCGGCGTCGGTCGACTCCCGGTAGCTCTTCAGGTCGAGGATGACGTCGCGCGGGTCGAGCGGGCGGCCCGAGGCCTTCGCGGGACACACGGACGAACAGCGCCCGCACTTGGTACAGGCGTCCTGGTCGAGCAGTTCCTTCCAGGTGAAGTCGTCGATGTCCTCGGCGTTCGTGTGGTCGAGGTCGGCGGGGATGCCGGGCAGGCGCTTGCCCGCCTTCTCGTCGTGCGTGACGATGTTGGCGAAACTCGATATCATGTGGAACGGTTTCGCCTTCGGGACGGCGGCGATGAAGACGAACGCGAGCAGCGCGTGGGACCACCAGAGCGCGGGGTAGGCCGCCTGTGCCATCCCGGGGGTGACGCCGGCGAGTTCGAAGACGTCCTTGACGAACCAGCCGACGAAGCTCACGACCTCGAAGGAGACGTCGCGGGTCGCGCTCGTCCCGAGGATGCGGACGCCCTCGACGACGTAGCCGCCGACGCCGAGCAGGAACAGCGACCAGACGAGGAAGGCGTCCTCCCAGTTCGAGTGTTTCCCCCAGAGGCGCTCCTTGCGGACGACGTAGCGCCGGTAGAGGGCGACGCCGAGACCGACGACGAACAGCAGGCCCATCGCGTCCATCACCAGCGAGTACGAGAGGTAGAAATCACCGACGAAGAAGGACTCCTGACCGAGGACCGTCGTCCAGATGTCGATGTCGATGGCGAGGATGGTCGTCCCGATGAGCAGCGTCAGGAAGCCCCAGAGGATGAACGAGTGCATCACGCCGCCGACGAAGTCTCGGTCGAACTGCTTCTCGTTCGAGAACACGACCTTCGCGGCGCGGGCCACGCGGCCGGGGAGGTCGCTCAGGCGGTCCTTCGGGTCCGAGTCGCCACGTGAGTACCGCGAGAAGCGCTCGTAGACCCCGTAGCCGAAGACGAGGACGGTGAGCACCGCGAGCCAGTAGAACACCACCTCACCGACCGGGCTGATGAGCCAGAAGGTCTCGCGGGTCACCTCCGCGCCCTGTAGCGGGTTTGTCATGGTCTACCAGCGTAGAGGGATACGATTAAGTCTTACCAACGGCGGTTCCGTCGCCCGTCGTTGATTTCCATCGGAACCCTACAGGACCCCCCACGCTACCAGTGCTACACCGAGCGCGAGCGCGGGGAGGTCACGGCGCGTGAAGGCGAGTCGGGGCAGCGTGGGGTTCCACGCGAAACAGCGCGCCCGGAGGGCGAGCGAGAGGGTGTCGGTCCGTCCCAGCGCCCGCGCCAGCCCCGCCGTCGCCACCAGCCGCATCCGGTCGGTCAGCGGCCGCTCGTCGCCCAGCCGGGCCGTCGACGCCTCGCGGGCCCGCCGGAGGTCCGCGCGGAACACCGCGAGGTTCCGGAAGACCAGCGCGACGCCCACCCCGAGGACCCGTCCGGGCTTTCCGGGGACGACCCGCTGGATCGCCGCCCGCGACGCCCGGACGGGCGTCGTCCGGACGTAGGCCACGCTCACGAGGACGACCAGCAGCGTCCGGTAGCTGGCGAGGGCGGGCCCGCGGGCCTCCGCGAGCGAGAACCACGGCGGGCCGAGCGTGAGGCCCTCGACGGCCGGCAGGACGAGGAGGAACGGCAGGAGGACCCGGAGGTCCGAGAGCGCCCGGGTCGGGGACGTCCGGGCCGCGAGCAGTATCGCGCCACAGACACCCGTCAGGACCGCCAGTCCCGGTACGGAGGTGTGTGCGAGGGCGGCGACGGCGAACCCCGCCTGTACGGCGAGCTTGCTCCGCGGGTCGAGGCGGTGGGCGAACGACGCCCCGGGCGCGTAGGTGGACACGGCTCAGGAGATCGACCCGGAACCCGGGTCGGGACCGGGCGCGACGGGCCGAACGTCGTACTCGGCGAGGCGGTCGGCGACCGACTCCGGCGGGCCGTCCTCCACGACGCGGCCCTCGGAGAGGACGACGAGGCGGTCGGCGACGTCGACGACGTCCCGCAGGTCGTGGGTGACGACGACGACGCCCGTCCCCTCCTCGTCGAGCGTCGTCAGGCGGTCGAGGACCGCCGTCCGGGCGGGCCAGTCCAGCCCGGCGAACGGTTCGTCCAGCACGAGGTGGTCGGGGCGCATCGCGAGGGCGCCGGCGATGGCGACGCGGGCCTGTTCGCCCCCCGAGAGCGCGTCGATGCGCTCGTCGCGCC
>CAYYSW010000329.1:0-2970 GCA_964474395.1 uncultured Halobacteriales archaeon | reverse complement strand
CGCTGTCGGCGGGCGAGTCGAGCGTCGTGTCCGTCCGGACGACCGGCCGGTCGATGTCGGTCGGGTCCGCCTCGTCGATGACGAAGGCGTCGGCGAAGGGGTAGGCCTCGACGACGCCCGCCGTCGACGCCTCGTAGCCCACCGCCTCCATCAGCGTCGCGGCCGGGCCGGAGAACACCTCCTCGCCGACGAACGGCGAGACGGCGACGACTGCGGTGTCGTCCAGTGCCGCCGCGAAGCCGTCCATCGCGGTCATCGGCCCGATGCTGGTGACGGGGTTCGAGGGGCCGACGACCACCGGTGAATCGAGGGCGTCGAGGACGGCGTCCGTGGGCGTCGCCTCGTCCGCACCGCGGAACTCGACGTCCTCCACGGGCGGGGTGCCGGTGCGCGCGACCCACCACTCCTGGAAGTGCATCGGTCCGTCAGGCGTGTGGACGATGGTGGCGACGGGGTCGTCGCTCATCGGGAGGAGGGTGCGCTCGACGCCGTAGGCGTCCGCGAGCGCCCGCGTCGCCTCGGTGAGCGTGTACCCCTCGTCGATGAGGCTCGTCCGGGTGACGTGGACCGCCCGGTCGCGGTCGCCGATGTACATGAACTCGCCGACCCCCGAGAAGCGCCGCCAGCGGGCGATGTCGCGGCCCTCCGTCTGGGCGGTCTTCGGGAGGTATCGGGGGCCCACCTCGAACCCCGCCTCGCGGGCCAGTCGGCGGAGTTCCTCGTGGGTCGTCCCCGCGTCGTCGTCGATACCCCACCACGTCTCCCGGTCGAGGACCCCCCCGTCCATGAACAGGACGGTGTCGAGATCCGGCGAGACGAGGTGCCCCCCCAGTTCCACGTCGTCGCCCGTGTTGCCTACGACCGTCGTCCCGGCGGCGGGGAACACCTCGCTCGCCCCCGCGAGCAGTTTCGGCGTCCCCGTTCCCCCGGCGAGAAACGTCGTCATGTACTGGCGTTTCGTCGTGGTGGGTTTGTATCTGACTGTCGTCGTCCGTGGCAGGCCATAGAACTACTTACGGGCCGCGAGTCGCCCCCGGCATGGCACTTCGAACGTACCGGCTGGTCGTCAGCGAGACCGACAGGCAGGACGGCATCACCGCGGACGTGTACAACGAGGACGGGACCCTGGCGGAGTCTGCCCGTCTCCCCTACGAGGACCACGGCCTGCAGGCCGACCGGGAGGACGGGGAGTCCCCCGAGGAGCGCGAACACACCTTCGAGGCCGACGTGATGACGATGCAGCTCAAGACCCAGCGCCACGACGGCAGCTTCGACGTCTCGGTCGTCGGCGACGGCGAACAGCTCCACGGCGAGCGTATCACCGACGAGGAGTGGGACCTCGTCGCCGAGAGCTGATCCGGTAGTCCCTCCGACGACGGTCGATCCCTTCCCGGTGCCTGGTGGCGGTCCAAACGTCCGCGAACAGTCCCGTGACGCGCCGAGAGCGACGGGGCCGTCGCGGACGACTGGCTTCCCCCGTCAGCCCAGCAACCCGGTGAACAGCCGGGACTCGGCCTTCCGGAGGTGTTCGTCGACGGTGCTGGAGGCGACGCCGAGTTCCGCGGCGATCTCGGTGTGCCTCGCCTCGCGCGGGATGGCGTAGTAGCCCATCTCGACTGCCGTCTCCAGGACCTCTCGCTGACGGTCCGTGAGCGCCGAAAGGAACTGTTCCCGCCCGGGGGCGTAGTCGCCGACCCCTTCGATGGTCACCTCGGCGCCCTCGGGGAACTCCTCGGAGGCCTGCTGGAGGTCGGCCTCCGCCCCCGCGACGGTGACGAGTAGCCGCCCGTCGTCGGTGTACTCGAGGGGCGTGTCGACGACGAGCGCGTATTTCTGGGCGACGTGCATCAGGGTGCCAGCGGGCGGCCCCGGGCGGACGTAGATGTAGACGTCCGTCACCCCGTCGTGGACGTCGATGACGTCGTGGGCGATGACGTCCGGGTGGTCGGCGAGGGACTCGCGGAGCGGTCCGACGTCGCCGCCGAGCCGGTAGAACAACAGGCCGTTGCCGTCGAACAGCGCGTCCACGTACAGGAGTCGTTCGCGGGTGACGCCGCCATGGTCGGCGATGAGCGTGCCGACGGGGTGGATGCCCCCGTCGTCGGGCCTGATGGAAATAGTGGCATACCGCATGTTATCACCGTTCTGTCGGTTTCGGGCATCACTATGCCGGCTAATCATTCGGGGGGAACGGGAGAAAGACTGCCTACGAGTCCCCGGCGACACTCCGGATGACCGTCGCCGGACCGTCGTCTGTCACCTCCCGGCGGTCGGGCGAGTGCTGACCCTTTTATCCGAAAGCGCCGAACTCGCCGTATGAACTCCGTCAAGGACAGCGTCCACGACCACATCGAGGTCGAAGGCGTCGCGGAGGCCCTCCTCGACACGCCGATGGTCCAGCGGCTCCGCCGGGTCCGCCAGCTGGGGACCGTCTCGCTCGTCTACCCCTCCGCCAACCACACCCGTTTCGAGCACTCGCTTGGCGTGTACCACCTCGCCAATCAGGCCCTCGGCCACCTCGGCATCGACGGACGCAACGCAGAGCGGGTCCGAGCGGCGGCGCTCCTCCACGACACCGGCCACGGGCCGTACTCGCACAACCTGGAGGACCTCGTCTACCGCCACACCGGGCGCTACCACGACGAGATACACGACCTGCTGGGCAACGGGGAGGTGGCGGCCATCCTGGAGGCACACGACCTCGACATCGAGCGCGTCGCGGACCTCGTGCGCGGCGACGGGCGCTACGGCCAGCTGGTGTCGGGCGAACTCGACGTCGACCGGATGGACTACCTCGTACGCGACGCCCACCACACGGGCGTTCCCTACGGCACCATCGACCACGGGCGACTGGTCCGGGAGCTGCGGTTCCTCGACGGGGAACTCGTCCTCGCGGAGGGGAACGTCCAGACCGCCGAGTCGCTGTTGCTCGCGCGGGCGCTGATGAACCCGACCGTCTACAACCACCAC
>CAYYSW010000328.1:0-2975 GCA_964474395.1 uncultured Halobacteriales archaeon | reverse complement strand
CGTGACGCCGAACTTCCCCTGGGCGCACTGGAGGCCGCCGACGCGGAAGCCCGTGATGACCTCGTCGAGGACGTAGAGGGCGCCGTAGTCGTCACAGAGACCCCGCAGAGTCTCGTGATACCCCTCTTCGGGCATGACGATGCCCGTGTTCCCGAGGATGGGTTCGACCAGCACGCACGCGATGTCCTCGCCGTGGCGCTCGAACACCTCGCGGACCCGTTGCTCGTCGTTGAACGGGACCGGGAGGGTGTGTTCGGCGAACGACTGGGGGATGCCGCTGGTCGAGGGGCGGGGGTGCTCCGCGTCCCCCTCGACGAGCGTGGACTCCTGGGCGCCGTGGTAGCCCCCCTGCATGACCACGACCTTGTTCCGGCCGGTGTACCCCCGGGCGAGGCGGACCGCCGACACCGTCGCCTCCGTCCCCGAGTTGACGAACCGCACCATCTCCACCGAGGGGACGTGCCGGGCGACGAACTCCGCGAGGTCGACCTCCACCTCCGTCGGCGCGCCGTACATCGGCCCCTCGCTCGCGGCCGACTGGACGGCCGCCGACACCGGTTCGGGCATGTCGTGGCCGAGCAACAGGGGACCGTAGCCCATCACGTAGTCGATGTAGCGGTTGCCGTCGTGGTCGATGACGTGTGCACCGTCGCCCTTCCGGACGAACGTGGGGTACGGCTGGGTCGCCCGCACCGAGGAGTTGACACCGCCGGGCATGACCGAGAGCGCCCGGTCGTAGAGCGAACGGGAGGCCTCGCGGTTCCGAGTCATTGCCGGGCGTTCTCGGGGCGAGGGTAAGGGCGTTTCTGCCGCGATTTGAGTCACCCGAAGACACTTGTAGTGAACCGAGAAGGTCGAGCTATGGTCCCCGAACCGACACGACGCCGGGTCCTCGCCGGCGGCGCGGCCCTCGCCGGTGGCACCGCCCTCGGCGGCGTCATCGCCCCCGTGGGCTACCTCCCCGACCGCATCGTCGAGTGGCGGACGAACGCCGTCGACACGCCCGGTGAACTCCCGCCGCCCGCCGAACCGACCGACGACCACGTCGCCGCCGCCCGCGAGGACGCCCGCGACACCATCGACCGCGCCGAGGCGGCGTGGGCCGCGGTCACCGAGGCCGACCGCGAGCGCTTCGACCGGGAGCACCCCGACGCCCACCTGACGTACGACGAGGGCGGGGTGGAGTCGGCCCGCGAGTACCTCGACGACGGCTGGGGGTCGGAGTCGAACACGCGGGCGCTCCGCGACGCCCGCTTCGCCATCTCGCGGGCCGGTAGCGCCCTCGGCGCCGCCCGGGTCGTCACCGGCGAGACGGACGACGAGGCGCTGCGTGCGGCCTCCCGCGACCTGCTCGCGGACGTCGATGCGTTCGTCCGGGACCTCACCTACGAGATGGCCGACCCGGACGTCGGTGTCGGCGTCCTCTCGCACGTCGAGGACCAACTGGAGTCCGCCCGGCTGAACGCCTTCGGCGGGTTCTACGCGACGGGCCACTCGGAGTCGAAACGCACCTACCGGCCGCGCGAGGCCGCCGAGATGGTCGCCGGGCGCGAGACGGCCCGGCGGCGACTCGACGACGCCCGCCGGTTCCTCGCGGCCCTGCGCGAGGGCCAGGACGGGGGGACCGACCGCTTCGAGACCCTCGACCGGAAGCGCCGGGCCGCTCGGGATGTCGTCGAGACGGAGTACCCGAGCCAGATGGCGGCCCACGACGCCATCGGCGAGGGCGACGACCTCCGGACCACGATACGGTGGCACTTCTACACGCTCGGACCGATGGACTGGCACGTTCGGTCCCCGGAGACGACGCTCAGGGACGGACTGCACGCGCTCGCGGCGACCGAACAGGCGACGGCGCTGCTGCGGGCGCGGGCGTGGGACTACGCGCGGGGACACTCGACCGTCGAAGCGGGCGACGAGCGCATCGACCCCGCAGTCGTCTACCGGACGAAGCGGCGGCTCGCCGACCGCTTCGGGGCGCTCGTCGACCGCTACCGCGGCGACCCGACGGCCAGGACGCTGCTGGCGGACGTCCGGCGGACCGTCGAGTCCGCGAACATCGGCTACCCGGAACGCGACCTCGACTACCCGTACGCGGAGGGGTACGCGTGGTACCGCTTCGCGCTCGGCCAGTGTGTCCACTTCGAGGACGTACTGGGGAGTGCGCTGCCGCGGACGGGCGGCGAGAACGGGTAGGGCTCGGAGGAGGGAGTCGGGTCGGCGAGTCGAGGCCAGACAGTCGAGAACGGAACTCGCGGGTCGTCTCCGTCTCAGACCGCCTCCGGCCCGACCTCGCCCGTGCGGATCTGGTAGGCGTCGTCGACGGGGAGGACGAACACCTTCCCGTCGCCCTTCTCGCCGGTGTGGGCGGCGTCGCGGATGGCCTCCGCGACCGTCTCGGCGGGAATCTCAGCGACGACGCACTCGACTTTCACCTTCTGGTGGAGGTCGACGACGTACTCCTCGCCGCGCCACTGGCCCTTGCGTGCGGGCTGGGAGCCGCGACCGGAGACGTTCGTGACGGTGAGCGAGGGCGCCTCGACCGACGCCAGCGACTTCTTCACGTCGCCGAGCTTGTCCGGGCGGATGTAGGCGACGACCATCTTGATGCCGCCGTCGTTGGGCGCGGCGGCGGTGGACCCGCCGTCAGTGCGGACGATGCCGCCGTCGGCCACGACGGGGTCGTCGCCGAGGCTGAACTCGGGGTAGGTCTCGACGCCGTGTTCGCTGATGTCGAGGCCCTCTATCTCGTGTTCGCGGCTGACGCGGATCTCACCGACGGCCTTCAGTGCGCCGAAGACCAGCGCCGTCGCGAGGACGGTCCAGCCAGCGATGACCGCGACGCCGACGACCTGGCCGACGAAGCTCACGTCGGCGCCGGGCACCGTGAAGAACGGGACGCCGACGAGGACGGCGCCGAGCATCCCGGCGCTCCCGTGGACGGGGAAGACCGCACAGACGTCGTCTATCTGCAG
>CAYYSW010000327.1:0-2985 GCA_964474395.1 uncultured Halobacteriales archaeon | reverse complement strand
GGTGGGCATGAGCTTCCGGTGGCGGCCCATCAGCTCGCCCGAGCGGTCGAAGTAGAAGATGGAGTAGTACAGCGTCTCGCTGCCCCGGCGGTCGCTCAGCTCGTTCGTCCCCAGGGCGACGTGGACGTCCGCCTCCGCGATTGCGTCCCACAGCACTGCAATGGCGTCGTCCTCGACGTGGAGGCTGTTCTTCTGGAGGTCGACCATCAGGTCGGTCCACCGGGGGATGGAGACGCTCCCCCGCCAGTAGGGGTAGCCCGGGAAGTACGTCTCCGGGAAGACGACGAGGTCAGCGCCCTCGTTCCCCGCCCGTTCTATCCACTCGCAGGTCCTGTCGAGGGTCCCCTCCTTGTCGTGGTAGACCGGTTCGACCTGCGCGGCGGCGAGCGTGAACGTCTCCTTCGGTTCCTGCGGGTCGGTCCCGCGTGACGTGCGAGCCATACTCCGGGGTGTGCGGGCACACCGCAAAAGCGTTCGCGGCGGGCGGCGTCAGTAGACGGACTCGGGGTACTGCCAGTCGATGTCCACGAGGCCCTCGGCGTCCCCGCGCAGGCCGTCCCGCGAGACCACCTCGAAGGTACGGCCCTCGCTCTCGGGGGTGAAGGGCGCGGCGGCGAGCAGGCGCGCCACGTCCGCCCGGGAGACGGTTCCCGAGACGGTGTCGCCGCCCTCCCCGACCAGGAGGTCGCCCGTCGCCGGGCCGTCCGTGAGCCCGCCCGGGCGGACGATGGTGCTCGGGACGTCGGACTCCCTGAGATACTGCTCGGAACGCTCCTTGGCGTCCATGATGCCGAAGAGGTTCAGCAGGCGGTAGAAGACCTCCGGCATCCCCTCGCGGGAGTCGCCGACGCCGATGGCCGATTCGAGGACGAACCGCTCGACGCCCTCGTCGGTGGCCGCGTTGGTGAGGTTCATCACGCCCTCGCCGTCCACGGGGGCGTCGACGAACAACCCGAGGCCGGGGCTGGAGCCGACGGTACAGACGACGGCGTCCGTCCCCTCCACGGCGCGCCGGGCGTCGGCAGGGGTCATCAGGTCCCCGACGACCACCTCGTCGGCGCCCTGCAACTGGAGGGTCTCGACCTTCTCGGGGGAGCTCGTGAGCGCCCGGACGTCGATGTCGGCATCGAGCAGCACGTCGAGCACCTCGCGGCCCGTCCCGCCGCTCGCACCGGCCACCAGTACCGTCGCGTCGTCGGATGTGAGTGTCATCGGACGGGCCGACGGACGGGAGCGGTATCGGCGTTTCCCTCCGCGTCGCGCAGGTCGTCGCGTTCGCGTGAGGGCCAGCGCCACGCAGGCCATCGCGTCCGCGTGAGGGCCTATGCCTCCCGCAGGTCGTCGAGGACCCGCATGCGGATGGCGCTCGCTGCCACCTCGTCGGCCCGCTTGACGACCGCCGCCGCCAGCGTCGCCGGTTCGACGGTGGTCCGCTCGGTGTGCGAGAGGACGATGTGGGACAGCTCGACGGGCAGGCCCGCCCGAGCGACGACGTGGACGCCGTAGTGGGGGTGGCCGAGCAGGTCGCCCACGGGCGTCTCGTCCAGCCCCGAGAACTCGTGGAGCTTCGAGACGTCGTGGACGAGCGCACCCGCGAGGACGGTGTCGAGCGGGCACGCCACCTCGCGGCGCTCGTGGAGCGTCTCGGTCAGCGAGACGGCCAGCCGCGCGACGTCCCGGACGTGGTCCACGAGGTACTCGTCGTCGAGGTCGAGGCGGCGCTGTGCCGGCGGGAACCACGGCACAGCGTCGAGGTCCGTGCCCGCGACGTCCGTCTCGGCCATCGCCGTCGTCCACGCCTCGATGCACCTCTCGCGCAGGTCGTCGTCCCGGATGAGGTCCAGTTCGGGGAACGCCTGTTCGACCGCCCGCCGTCTCTCTCCGTCCGTGTCCATGCCCGTCCCTCACCGGGGGCGCTCAAGAAGGTGCCCGCTGTCCCGGCCGACCACCGGGCCGGTGCGGGCAACGGGTGCTCGCACGGGCGACGATTTCCCGGAAACCGGTAGACTCCGGATGGGTACCGAGTGATAGGTTGATATCCTCGGGCGTCCATACTGAGGGGCGTTATGAGCGTGACCTCGTCCCTCGACACGGTAGCGAACAGCCCGACCACCGCGACCCGGACCCGCCTCGCGCGGGGGGCCCTCGTCGACAAGACCCTCGGCGCCGCGGTGCTGGGTCTCGCCTTGACCGCCGTCACCCGGCTGGTGGCCATCGCCCTCGAGCCCGACCTCGCGACCGTCGAGCAGTTCGGCTGGGTCCCGGTCACCGGTTCGGTCCTCGCCGCGGTCCTCGGCGCCGCCGTCGTCTACGCGGTGCTGACGAGAACCGCGGCGACGCCCGTCCGGGCGTTCCTCGCGGTCGGCGCGTTCGTCCTCGCGCTCTCGGTCGTCCCCATCGCGCTGGGTGCCGGAACGTTCGGCTTCGACACCACTGCGCAGCTCGGCCTCGCGGCGATGCACGTCGCCTGCGCCGTCGGCATCGTCGGCGGGTTCGTCGCCCTCGACTGAGAAACGCCTCTCGTTCTATCGCCGCTCGCTACTCGCGACTCCCCCACTGCCGGGCGACCGTCGGCCGGTCGCTGATGGGCAGGACGTCGATGGGCTCGCCCTTCGCCTCGATGGCCTCCAGGGCCGCCGCGGCGGAGGGTTCCGTCGAGAAGTACGTGACGTCCTCCTCGACTGCCACCTCGAGCGGGCGGCGCTCCCGGGAGACGATGAGGTCGACCTCACCGCCGCGGATGGCCTCGACGAACTCGTCCTCGCTGTCGAACTCGACGATGTCGAAGTGGCGATGGAAGCCGTCCACGTCGAGGTCGACCACGGCCGTCCCCGACGAGGGGACGGGCTTGCTCGTCGCGTCCTGTGCCTTGTCGTAGGCCTTGCCGAAGGACTTGGCGGTGCCCATCACCTCGCCGGTGGACTTCATCTCCGGGCCGAGGCGCGGGTCGCTGCCCGGCAGGCGGTCGAACGGCAGGACGACCTC
>CAYYSW010000326.1:1786-2986 GCA_964474395.1 uncultured Halobacteriales archaeon | reverse complement strand
ACATCCCCGAGGACCGCAAGGAGGACTTCCGCCAGGAGGTCTCGAACTGGGTCTCGCGCCGGGCGCGGGAGGGAACGAGCTTCAACCCGCAGGACAACGACCGCCTGCGCCGCGCGCTCGAGCGCAAGCTCTGGGAGGACAAGAAACACAACATCAACTTCTCGGCGCTGGTCTCCAGCGGCGAGTTGGAGGACGACGAGCGCAACGCGTGGGTCGAGGCGCTCGTCGAGCAGGGCTACTCGCGCGAGGGCGCAAAGGAAGTACTCGAGTTCGCCGGCGCGGAGGTCGCCAAAGCAGAAATGGAGGAATGACACCCGACTTCATCGCCGAGGCGGACCGCGCGCTGACCGAGACCTACGAGGGGCCGATGACCCTCGCGGAGTACGTCGAGCGTATCTTCGAGCGGCCGCAGTTGGCCTCCCATGCCTCGAAGTACCTGCTGGAGGCCATCGAGGCCGCCGGCACCCGCACGGTCATCGAGGAGGGCGAGGAGAAGGAGCGCTACGTGTTCTTCGACGACCCGTACAACGACGGCGAACACGCCATCCTCGGCAACACCGAGGTGCTGAACGAGTTCGTCGCCGACCTGCGCTCCATCGCGGCCCGCCGCGGCAAGGAAGAGAAGATCGTCTGGCTCGAAGGGCCCACCGCGACCGGCAAGTCCGAACTCAAGCGCTGTCTCATCAACGGCCTCCGGGAGTACTCGAAGACCGACGAGGGGCGACGCTACACTGTCGAGTGGAACGTCTCGGGGGCCGACTCGGAGGGGAGCGGGTTCACCTACGGCGAGCAGCCCGTCAGCGACGACGAACAGTGGTACGTCAGCCCCGTCCAGTCACACCCGCTGTCGGTGTTCCCGAAGAGCGTCCGACGGGAGTTGCTCCGGGAGTTGAACGACCACCTCGACGACCACATCCCGGTGCAGGTCGACAGCCGCCTCGACCCGTTCTGCCGGGAGGCCTACGACTACCTGGAGGAACGCTACCGTCGTCAGGGTCGCGCGGACCTGTTCTCGGCGGTGACGAACCCGAAGCACCTCCGGGTGAAGAACTTCGTCGTGGACGTGGGCGACGGCATCGGCGTCCTCCACAGCGAGGACGACGGCTCGCCCAAGGAACGGCTGGTCGGGTCGTGGATGCACGGGATGCTCCGCGAACTCGACTCGCGGGGACGCAAGAACCCCCAGGCGTTCAGCTACGA
>CAYYSW010000326.1:0-1776 GCA_964474395.1 uncultured Halobacteriales archaeon | reverse complement strand
CGCCGACCTGCTCCAGAAGCTCCTGAACGTGCCCGACGAGGGCCACGTGAAGCTGGACAAGGGCATCGGGATGGACATCGACACGCAGCTGGTCATCATCTCGAATCCGGACCTCGAAGCCCAGTTGAACCAGCACGCGGAGCGTGCCGGACAGGACCCGCTGAAGGCGCTGAAACGCCGGCTGGACAAACACGAGTTCCGGTATCTGACGAACCTCTCGCTGGAGACGGAGCTGCTCCGGCGCGAGCTGACCAACGAGACGACGGTGTGGACCGCGGAGTCCTACGACGAACTCGAGCGCAAGATACGCGAACCGGTCGACATCAAGGTTCGTGACAACAAGCGCCAGGTGTTCACGAAGGAACTCGCCCCGCACGCCATCGAGGCGGCGGCGCTGTACAACGTCGTCTCGCGGCTCGACACCGACGACCTGCCGACGGGCCTGGACCTCGTGGACAAGGCGTTGCTGTTCGACTCGGGGTTCATCAGCGAGGGAGACGAGCGCCGCGAGAAGGACGACTTCGAGTTCGGGTCGGACCCGCACGACGGCGTCCACGGCATCCCCGTCACCTACACGCGGGACGTCATCGCGGACCTGCTCCACGAGCAGTCGGACCGCCACCACCCGGACCTGCCCGTCGAGCACGTCATCATGCCACGCGACGTGCTGAACGCGATGGCCGACGGGTTCGTCGAGGCGCCGGTGTTCTCGGACTCCGAGCGCACCGAGTTCGAGAACCGGGTCGTACAGGTGAAAAACCGCATCTTCAGCCAACAGGAGGACGACGTGCTCGCGGCCATCATGCGCGAGAAGCGCGTGGACGAGGCCACCGTCGAGGAGTACATCGAGCACGTCTACGCCTGGACGGAGGACGAACAGATAGAGAACGAACGCGGGGAGCTCGTCGACCCGGACCCGCTGAAGATGAAGGTGTTCGAGATCGAGCACCTCGGGCGGTTCGAGGAGGACGACTACGAGGGAACCGACCCCGGCCCCGCGGTGGCCGAGTTCCGTTCGGAGCGCGTCATCACCGCGCTCAACCGCCACGCGTGGCGCAACCGCGACGACGAGTTCCGCGTCGCCGACGTGAACGTCAAGGAGATCCCCGTCATCCGGACGGTGCTGGGGAGCCACGACTGGAGCGACGTCCGGCGGACGTACGAGGACTTCGAGCCCCGGCAGTGGGACGACCCGCCGACGGGGACGGAGACGGCCGCGGTCAAAGAGCGGACGGTCCGCAACATGATGGAGATGTTCGACTACAGCGAGGCGTCGGCCGAACTCACGAGTCGGCACGTCATGAGCCAGGTGAGCTACAGATGGGACTGAGAGACGACCTCGAACGGTACCGGGAAGTGGGCGAGGAGCGCCGACAGGACCTCTCCGAGTTCATCCAGTACGGTGACCTCGGCCAGTCGCTTCCCGACGAGGTGAAGATACCCATCAAGATAGTGGACCTCCCGGAGTTCGCCTACGACGTCCGCGACAAGGGCGGCGTCGGGCAGGGCCAGGGCGGTACCCCCCAGCCCGGCGACCCGGTCGGCCAGCCCCAGCCACAGCCCGGCGAGGGCGACGAGGAGGGCAAGCCCGGCGAGGAGGGCGGGGACCACGAGTACTACGAGATGGACCCCGAGGAGTTCGCCCAGGAGCTCGACGAACAGCTGGGTCTGGACCTCGAGCCGAAGGGCAAGAAGGTCATCGAGGAGAAAGAGGGCGACTACACGGACATCACCCGGACCGGTCCCGCGAGCACGCTCGACTTCGAGCACCTGTTC
>CAYYSW010000325.1:0-2987 GCA_964474395.1 uncultured Halobacteriales archaeon | reverse complement strand
CCACTCCTCGAAGGCGTCCTCCGGGACGGTCACCTCCTCGACGTCCGCGTCCAGTTCGTGGAGCGCCCGTGTGAGCCGTTCGCCGTGCTCGACGACGTCCCCCCACGACCCGGTGACACTGAATCCGGAAACGCTCTCTTCCATGTGAACGATAGGGACGCTACGGAGCGAGCGGGTAAAAAGCTCGCCCGGCGTGGACGGCGCGGCGCGTCGCTGTCAGCGGCCGTAGACGAACCGCGACGCCGCGTCGTCCAGTCGGTCCTTGAGCCCCGAGAACCACGCGCCGGGCGAGACGAGCCGCGCCTCGCGGTCGGACACCTCGATGCGGTCGCCCTCGAAGGGGTTCTCGGCGTTCTCCATGGTTCCGGTGACGGAACTCATCGCGCACCGTCCGCAGGTCTCCGTTTCCTTGCCCCCCATACGTCGCCTCGTTGTTTCGGCGCCCAGTTAAGCGTTCGCGTACGACACGCTCTTGAGCGGCGCGGTCCCCCGTAGCGATATGGGATACCGCGTCGTCGACCCCGAGACGCTCGAGACGGAACCGGACCGCCCCTGTACGATGCACCGATTCTCGGAACCGGCCGGCCTGTCGTCGATGGCCGTCAACCGCTTCGGCGCCGACCCCGGCGAACAGCTCCCGCTCGCCTACCACTACCACGACGACCAGGAGGAGGCGCTGTACGTCGTCGAGGGGACCCTCGCCGTCGAGACGCCCGAGGGGACCTACGAGGTTCCCGAGGGGGGCCTCTTCGCCGTCGACCCGGGCAGCCCACAGCGGGCGTACAACCCCGCCGACGCCGAGGAACGAGTGACCGTCCTCGCCATCGGCGCCCCGCCGTCGGCGGACGACGTCCACGCCTACGACCCCGACGAGGACGGGGCCCCCGCCGAGGGCGACGACGAGCGATGAGCGACCGCGAGTCGAACCCCGACCCCGCCGGGGCCGCCCCCGGTCCCGGCGCCGAACCCGACGGGGGGGAGGGTGGAGCAGCCGACCCCGGGACCGAGGTCGAGACCGAGACCCGTCCGGAGTGGGACGACCCGTACCTCGACCGGGTGGCCGACCGCCTGCAGTTCAACTACGACCTCGAAGGAGAGTATCGAGCGAACGGCGAGTCGTTCGCCCTCTACGGGCGGATGGACATGGACACGCACAAGCAGTTCATCCACCCGGCGATCACCTACGGCCACCAGCACTCCGTCGAACACCTCTTCGCGCGCCGGGTCGAGCACCCCCGGGTGTCCGACCTCGAACATCTCGTCTCGCTGGCTCACGACCTCGCCGAGACGTGGGTCGAGCCGAGCGAGGAACACTTCTCGACGGACTTCGTCTTCGTCCTCGTGGCCGACGGGATACCCGACGACGTCCGCTCGTTCGTCTCGGGGTTCGAGGACCGGACGATGCTCAAGTACGGCTACCACGGCCACTACGAGGTCGGACTCGTCGTCGTCGCGCCCGACCGCGAGGAGTCGGTGGACTCGGGCGTGGGCGTCGCGGAGGCGTTCCGTCTGTGGGGTGGGGACGACGAGGGGAGCGGGATTCTCGGTCGACTTCGGGGCCTGTTCTGAGTCACGGACGCGCATCGTCAGGGAGCGCTCACCGCCGACGATAGCGCTCGGGGGCCGCCGAGGCGACTGTCGGGCGCGTGCCGCGTGTGTAGCAGGGGGCAGTCGGTCGTCGGTTCGGTTGCGGTAGGTGTGTCGTTCCGGCGCTCGGACGTCCGGCGTATCGTTCGGCCGTGAGGCTGTGTCTCGTGTCCGTGTCGTAGACAAGCACAGCGATTTTTTGAGTGACGGACGGCTATCGGATGGAGCGATACTCGCCCGACGCTCTCTCGAAGGAGGTCGCGTACGATATCGCAACGGAGCATCTACGCCGCGTCGTGGTTCGGATCCTTCTCGAAGACGAGCAGGCGTGGAGTGTCGATTCGCTCGCCACCGAGGCCACCGCGCGGATGCACGACACGGCCGTCGCCGACGTCGCGGACGCGACGCACAGGCGGGTCGCAGTCGCCCTGTTGCACCGCGACCTCCCGAAGCTCACCGACGCGGGCGTCATCGTCTTCGACTTCGACCGGGAGACGGTCGCGCGCGGCGAACACATCGACGATATCGCCCCACTCGTCTGAGCACGCGCCCGGTTCCCGTTCGACTGCGGTATCGAGAGCTATCCGGGAGACCAACACTCCCCGCCCGACGACGTACAGTGCTGTCTCCCGAGAGTGTCGTGAGCGGACGAACGCAGCGAGTGAGCGACGGGGGTGTCCGCGGGGCGTATCACGTCTCCCGGGCTCCCGGCGAGCCGGGGGAGCGTTCACCCGTGGGACGGCGGAGCCGTCCCACTCGCGGACGAACGGTAGTCGTCAGTCGTCGCTCGGCGCCGCGCCGGTGACGCTGTCGCGCGCCTCGCGGATGTTCTTGTAGCCCATCCACGTGATGGAGACCGCGAGTCCGGCGAGCGTCAGCGCGATGAGGCTCTGAATGCCGAAGGAGGCCACCTGGAAGAGGTCGCCCGCCGCGAGCGCGTCGAACATCGCGGGCGGTGCGCGCAGCAGGCCGATCCAGAGCAGCGCCGTGACGGTGATGACGAGCATCAGCGCCATCGGCAGCCCCGTCGAGAGGAGCTGCTTCGTGTCGTCCCAGTTGGCCAGCCAGAGCGTGGCGGCCAGCAGCGCGAGTGCGGCGAGCGTCTGGTTCGCGCCGCCGAACAGCGGCCAGAGGCTCGACCACGTCCCGCTGCCGACGAGCAGGTACGCCGGGACGACCTGCAGGATGCCGGCGTTGACGTAGCGGTTCGTGGCGATCTCCTGCGTCTGCGTCTCCGGCGTGCCGACGATCTCCTCGAGCATGTACCGACCCAGCCGGACGGCGGTGTCGGTACTCGTCAGCAGGAAGCTGACGAAGACGAGCCCGATGAACGCGGCGCCCGCGGCCGTCGGGATGCCGAAGCCGGCGCCGAGCATGATGGCGCCGCCGACCGGGAAGTT
>CAYYSW010000324.1:0-3009 GCA_964474395.1 uncultured Halobacteriales archaeon | reverse complement strand
TCGAGCGCGGCGAGTACGAGGACTACGAGGAGGGCCGCGCGACGTGGGCCGAGGGCATCCCCCTCGAACGCGTCGGCGACCCGCGCGAACTCGGCGAGGCCGTCGCCTACCTCTCCAGCGACGCGTCGAGCTACATCACCGGGACGGCGGTCCCCGTCGACGGCGGGTCGATGCGGTCGTAAGCGGACGCCGGTGCGTCGCCGCTCTCACTCGCTTTCCTCGCGCAGTCCGTCGACGACCTCGCGGACCCGCTGGGCCTCCCGCGTCGGGACGACCAGCACGCGCCCGTCGTAGGCCGCCACCGTGAGGTCCGAGACGCCGACGGCGCTGACGTGGCTCGCCTCGTCGGTTGCGACGAGGCAGTTCTCCGTGTCCAGCAGGAGGCCGTTCCCCCGGACGACGTTCCCGTCCCGGTCGGCTTCGTCGTCGAAGACGCGCGCGAGGGCGTCCCACGCGCCGAGGTCGTCCCACTCGAAGGTGGCGGGCACCATCGCCACCTCGTTCGATCCCTCGAGGACCGCGTCGTCGATGCTCACCGAGGGGACGAGCGCGAACGCGCGCTCGGCGGTGCCCGATTCGAGGCCCGACACCAGCGAGTCGAGCTCCGTCCCCCTCGCCTCCCGGAGGAGGGCGTCGGGCGTCCACGCGAACATCCCGGCGTTCCAGTAGAAACCGTTGTAGCGGTAGCGCTCGGCGGCGCCGGGGTCGGGCTTCTCGAAGAAGCCGGCGGCGTCGACGTAGTCGCCGTGGTCCTCGCCGGGCTTGATGTAGCCGTACCCGATGGCGGGGCGCGTCGGCTCGACGCCGAGCGTCACGAGCTTGTCCGTCTCCCCCGCCACCTCGCAGGCCCGGCGCGCGACCGGGGCGAAGTCACCCTCGACGTGGTGGTCGCTCGGGAGACAGAGGAGGACGCAGTCGCCCTCGGCCTCCCGTATGCGGTGGGCCGCGTAGACGAGGGCGGGACCCGTGTCCCGGCCGGCGGGTTCGACCAGCACCTCCGCGTCGGGGGCGTGCTCCGGAACCAGCTCGGCGTAGTCCGGGCGCGTGAGGACGTACACCGTCTCCGCGACCTCGTTCGCGCGGTCGACGGTCCGGGCGAGCAGGGAGGGGCCGTCGCCGAACGAGAGGAACTGTTTGGGTCGTTCGGCGGAACTCGCCGGGTAGAGGCGCGTGCCGATACCGCCCGCGAGGACGACTGCGATGGTCTGCATGGCGGGGGTTCGACGCGGGACGACAAATCCGTGTCCCCGCGTCCCTCACCGCCCGCCGCTCACCACGTCTCGATGCGCCCGTCGCGGATGTCCTCGACGCAGCCTTGACAGTCCACGTGGTCGGGGTCGAAACAGTCCGGTCGGAACCCCGAGTCGAGCTCGACGGCCCGCCGTTCGGCGTAGCGCCGACAGACGACCTTCACGCGCCCCTCCTCGTCGGTCGGGAGGTCGGAGGCGGCGACGTCGCGTGCCGACTGGTAGGCGTGGCGCGCCTCGGCGTACTGGCGGCCCGCGGAGCGAAGCTTCGTCCGGAGGATGCGTTCGAAGCGCCGCCGGTTGCTCATGGGGTCGCTTCGTGACGCGGTGACAAAAACCCCGTCGAAGCGGCGGGTCCGACGGCGGGCTCCATCGACCCGCCCGTCGCGACCGAAACTGCCGCAAATAGACCCGTGGCGCCCGCTGGCGACCGAACTGCCGGCGTTCGCCGCTTCACTTTCACCGCGGTCACGACAGTTTAAATACCGGCAAGAACCAACCGACGTACGTCTCCCACCGAAAACACGCGGAGACGGAAACTCGACCATGGCAGACCTGCAACAGCACGCCGAAGCGATACACGCGCAGTTCTCAGACCACCTCGATATCACCGTCGACGAGGTCCGCGAGCGCCTCGACACCCTCGTCACGGAGTACAAGGTCCCCGCCGACGAGGCGCGCCGTAGCCTCGTCAACAACTACCTCGACGAGGCCGGCCTCGACCGCGAGGAACTCGGCGGCGGCGGTGGCGGCAACGAGCTCCTGCCCGTCGCCGACGTCGACAGCGACGAGGCCTGGATCGACGTCCGCGCGAAGGTCGTCGAACTGTGGGAACCCCGCAGCGACTCCATCTCGCAGGTGGGCCTGCTCGGCGACGAGTCGGGCACCATCAAGTTCGTCTCGTTCAAGACCAGCGAACTCCCCAAACTGGAGGAGGGCGCGGCCTACCGCCTCGGGAACGTCGTCACCGACGAGTACGAGGGCCGGTACTCGGTCAAGCTCAACCGCACGACGAGCATCGAACAGCTCGACGAGGACATCGAGGTCGGGGACGACTCGACCGAGGTGGAAGGCGCGCTGGTGGACATCCAGCGCGGCTCCGGGCTCATCAAGCGCTGTCCCGAGGAGGACTGCACGCGCGTGCTCCAGAACGGGCGGTGTTCGGAACACGGCGAGGTCGAAGGCGAGTTCGACCTGCGCATCAAGGGCGTCCTCGACGACGGCGAGCGCGTCCACGAGGTCATCTTCAACGAGGAGATGACCGAGGAGCTGACGGGCATCTCCCTGGAGGAGGCAAAGGAGATGGCCATGGACGCCCTCGACACGTCGGTCGTCGCCGACGAGATGAAAGCGGGCGTCCTCGGGACGTACTACCGCGTGCGCGGCCCGACGTTCGGCCGCTACGTGCTGGCCGACGAGTTCGAGCGCCTCGGGCCGGTGGATGCTGAGGCTGCGCTCATCAAAGCGAGGTCGATGTAGATGTCCGGAGCACCCACCCGCGAGGTCGCACGCCGCGTCTTCGCCACCGAGTTCAACGATTCGACGTACACCTTCAAGGAGAGCGACGAGGAGCGCGCGCCCGTCTACGCGCTGCTCCCGACCGGCGAGCGCGCCAACCGCGTGTTCGTCGTCGGTACCCTCACCGAGACGGAGGACGTCGGCTCCGATTCGGAGTACTGGCAGGGCCGCGTCGTCGACCCGACGGGTACGTTCTTCATGTACGCCGGGCAGTACCAGCCCGACGCCGCGAGCTTCCTCCGGG
>CAYYSW010000323.1:0-3094 GCA_964474395.1 uncultured Halobacteriales archaeon | reverse complement strand
AGGCCCGTCTCGCCCTCGTCGTTCATGTAGCCGAGCGAGAAGACGTGGACGAGCACCGCGATAAGCGAGACGATGACGAGCATCAGCGCGCTCAACTGGTCGAGGAGGAGGCCGAACTGGAGGCCGACTGGGTCCTCTGCGGCGACCCACTGGTAGATGACCTCGTCGTACACCTCGCCGGTGTAGACGGTGTAGAGCACCCACACCGAGAGCAGCAGCGAGCCCAGCGTCGCGGTGATGCCCGCGAGGGCCCCCCGCTTTGGCAGATATTTCCCCGCGAAGAGCGCCACGACGAACGAGGCGAACGGGAGCAATGCGATAGCCGGTGCGAATGCGAATGCGCCTTCAGCCATAGTTACCACCTCATCGTCGTCGCGTCGGTCACGTCGATGTCCTTGAAGTTACGGTACAGCACGAGGATGATGCCGATTCCCACCGCGACTTCCGCGGCCGCCAGCGCCATCGTGAACAGGCTGAACACCTGTCCGGTCAGGGTGCCGGTCTGGTAGGAGAAGGCGACGAAGTTGATGTTCGCCGCGTTCAGCATCAGCTCGACGCTCATCAGGAAGAACAGGGCGTTCCGGCGCGTCAGGACGCCGAACAGCCCGATACAGAACACCGCCGCCGAGAGCAGCAGGTAGTACTGGACGGGGACCATCAGCGCTCGCCCTCCTCGTGTTCCTCCTCGGCCTCGTCACGCCGGCCGGGGACCCAGCCACCGTCGGCGCTGACACGCCGCTGGACGCGTCGGCTGAGCTTGCGGAACGGGCTCTCGTCCTCGCGGCGACCGAGCATCACGGCCGCCACCAGCGCGGCGACGAGCGCGAGGTCGATGATCTCGAAGGCGACGAGGAACGGTTCGGACTCGTGGGCGGCCTGTCCGACGAGGTCGAACATGGCGTACCCGATGGAGGCCGTGATGGACCCCTCGCCGAACCCCGCGGGCTGGCCCCACTGCGAGGTGACGAACACGAGCGCCATGACGACGAACAGGGCGAGGGCCGCCAGCCCCGGGAGCAGGCTCCCTTCGGTCTTGAGTCGCGGGCGGGAGGTCATCTGGTCATTACCTCCTTGTCGACGTCCGCGTCGGGGTTGCGGACCAGCATCACGGCGAACGTGATGAGGATGAGGACCCCGCCGACGTAGACGAGGACTTGCATCGTCGCCAGGAACTCAGCCTGCAGCATGACGTAGTGCACGGCCACGGAGAGCAACGCGACGCCGAGTAAGAGCGCCGCGTGCCACGTGTCGCGCACTAGCACCACGCCGAGGCTGCTCCCCACCGTGATGATGGCGAACAGGGCGAACGCTAGTGTTTCTGCGACTGCCATTGGTGGCTCTCCTTTCGCGGCGGGTTTCAACGTTTCGAGAACCGTCCGCGAGCGCGCGTGCGTGGGGGGAGGATTCGACGGTTCGTCGGGGATCGAGCCCGCTCCCGGGACGAATATTGCCAATTCGTATCGAGTCACATGAACGAACGGTCCTGAATCGAGACCGAGAGCGGCCCCGGACGCTCGGGCGCGCCGATGGTTCCGACCGACGCCCGGGAGTCAGTCGTCACTGTCGGCGGCGGCGAGCCGTCCCCCGAAGAACCCCGCGAGCGACGTGAAGGGACTGGTCGCCAGGAACGCGACGACGAGGCCGCCCACGCCGTTGAATATCATGTCCGTGACGATGTCGTCGATCCCGTAGACGACGAGCGGGCCGCGCATCCCGAGGAGGTCCGCCATCCCCCCGGAGGCGAACTCGATGATCTCCCATAGGACGCCGGTGGCGAGCACGAACACGACGATGAACAGCTTTTCGAACGTCCCGGGCACGTCGATGGCTTCGGTGTGGTCCTCGAACGCGCGTAGGGCGGCGTAGCCGAACCCCGCGATGACCGTCGCCGAGACAGTGTGGGCGATCTCGTCGTACCACTGATAGCGCTGGTACGCCCCTAACGAACCGATGATGTGGAGAGTGACGGCGATCGTGATCCAGAGGACGAGCCCGGCGTCCATCGTGTAGCCGTACTCGCGTCTGACCGCCGCCGGGAGGAGCGTGACGGCGAGGGCGAACCCGCCGTAGGCGGCGACGCCGACCTGCACGGTGACCACGCCGTACCCCAGCAACAGGAGGAGCGCGAACTGCAGCAGTCGCACCAGTCGACGCTCGTTCCCCTCCGAGAGCCCCACCGCCTCGCCGAGCTTCATCGAGCGTCCACCCCCCTTCCCCCCTCGTTCCGCGAGCGGGCGCGCTCGACACGGTAGAGGTACCACTCGATGAAGCCACCCAGCGCCACGCCGACCGCGGTGACGGCGACGAGGTCCCACTGCAGTTCGGTCTGCGTCCCGAGAAACGACGTGTTCAGCACTCTATCAGAGTAGAACTGCGCGACCGTCCAGAGGCTCTCGACGGCCATCGTCGTCAGGACGGCGAAGACGACGGCGAACCGACGGGTCATCTCGACGTCGGTGAACGCCTCCAGCTCGACGGTCCCGATGACCGCCAGCACCGCGACGGCGACGTACCCCGCTACCTCCGGGTACGCGTCCGCCGTCTGTGCGATCAGGGCCACAGCAGCGATCGCCGCGAGCGGCCACGGGACGAACGCCGTCGGTCGACGGGTCACGACTGCTGGGGCTGCGGCCACCAGGACCACGACCCCGGCGAACGCCGCCCAGAGGGGCGACCCTCCGAGGGCGTTCCCGACGGCCACGAGGAACACGACCCCGAGCGACGCCCACCCGAGAGCCGCGTTCGTCCGCTCGCTGGCGACAAACGGGTCGACGAATCCCATACACGCCGGCTCTCCCGGCACTCACAAAACGCTTGAGCCCGCGAACCGCCACGACGGGGCGGTCGCTCGCGGGGACGAGTGACGGGTCGAGACGTCGAAAAGAGCCGCCGCCGGGTTACTGGTAGTCGACTTCGCCCTCGCCCTCGCCGATCCACGCACCCCGGTCGGGTTCGCGCGACGCGAGCGGGTCGATGTCCTTGTACCACGGGACGTTCTTCAACTGCTCCTTGTTGTAGGCGAACTCGTCTTTCGTGTCTGCCGTGAACTCGAAGTTCTGGGTGAGCAGGATGGCGTCGACGGGGCAGACCTCCT
>CAYYSW010000322.1:0-3113 GCA_964474395.1 uncultured Halobacteriales archaeon | reverse complement strand
TTCCGCTGGTTCCACACGAGCGACGGCTTCCTCGTCATCGGCGGGCGCAACGCCGACCAGAACGAGGCGATCGTCAAGAAGTACATGGAGCGCGGCGACCGCTTCTTCCACACGCAGGCCCACGGCGCGCCCGCGACGGTCCTGAAGGCGACGGGGCCGAGCGAGGCGGCGAAGGAGGTGGAGTTCCCCGAGTCCTCCCTCGAGGAGGCCGCCCAGTTCGCCATCTCCTACTCGTCGGTCTGGAAGGACGGCCACTTCTCGGGGGACGTCTACATGGTCGAACCGGACCAGGTGAGCAAGACCCCCGAGAGCGGCGAGTACGTCGAGAAGGGGTCGTTCGTCGTCCGCGGCGACCGGACCTACTTCCGGGACACGCCCGTCGGCTGTGCGGTCGGCATCGCCGTCGAACCGCAATCGCAGGTCCTCGGCGGCCCGCCGAGCGCCATCGAATCCCGGACCGTCACATCCATCGAGGTCGAACCGGGCCAGTACGCCCAGAACGACATCGCGAAGATGTGCTACCGGGAGTTCCGCACGCGATTCGAGGACCAGACGTTCGTCCGCAAGGTGGCGAGCGCAGACCGGATACAGGAGTTCCTCCCCGCGGGCGGGAGTCGGATGGTCGACGAGTAGGTTTCGGACATCCGTTGCCGGCGACGACAGGACTATGGCTCCGAGCTACCCGCTGATGAGCGGGTGACAACACCGTGAACGAATCGGAGACTATCGACGAGAAGTTCCACGCCCGCCTCGAAGCGCTCGTCCGGGAGGCCCACGCCGACGGCGTGGGCGTCGAGGGCGGCTGGCCGCTCCTCGACCCGGAGGGAACCGAGGGCGCGAAGTGGGACGTCGAGATCGTCGGCGTCGAGACGCCGGAGTGAGTCCGGGCGGACTCAGTCGAACTTGTCGATGACCGGGATGCCGACGGTCTCGAAGTCGGTCATCGAGGCGAGCTTGTCCGAGACGTCGTCGAGTTCGACGGTCTCGCTGACGACGGCGCTCGGGTTGAGCTTGCCCGTCGCGACCATCCGGAATATCTCGTCGTAGCGCGTCGGCGGCATCCCGAGCGAGCCGATGAACTCGATCTCCTGCATCACCATCGCGTCCGTCGGGAGGGGTATCATCCCCTGTTCGTCCTGCGTGGTGAGACCGATCTGGACGTGCTGACCGCGGTTGCCGAGGCTCAGTACGGAGTTCTGACAGGTCGTCTCGATGCCCAGCGCGTCCACGGAGATGTCCGCCGCGCCGCCGGCCAGCGCCTTGACGTCCTCGGGGACGTTCTCGGCGTCGCCGGCGTTGACGGTCTCGACCGCGCCGAGTTCCGTCGCCTTGTCGAGTTTGTCGTCCGTGAGGTCGACGGCGATGACGTTCGCGCCGAGCGCGTCGGCGATGTGGACGGCCGAGAGGCCGACGCCGCCACAGCCGTGGACGGCCACCCAGTCGCCGGCGCTCACGTCGGCGCGGTGGGCCAGGGCGTGAAACGAGGTCATGAACCGACAGCCGAGACCGGCCATGTCCACCGAGGAGACGCCGTCGGGGAGGTGGACGAGGTTGTGGTCGGCGGCGGGGACGTGGAGTTGCTCGGCGAACGCGCCCGGGACGGGTTCGACGAAGCCGAGCGGCATGACGTTCTCGCAGGTGTTCGAGTGGCCGCGGCGACACTCCATGCAGGTGCCGTCGCCGAGGTTGAACGGGACGGCGACGTGGTCGCCCTCCTGGATGTGTGTCACCTGCTCGCCGACCTCGATGACCCGGCCGGCGGGTTCGTGGCCGAGTATCTGGCCCTCCGGCGTCTTGAGGTCGAGCCACTCCCAGTCGCCCTGCCAGCCGTGCCAGTCCGACCGGCAGATGCCACAGGCCTCTACCTCGACGACGGCCCCCGTCGGGGAACAGTCGGGTTCGTCGACGTCCTCTATCTCGAGTGGTTCACCGTGTTCTTTGAGAACTGCTGCGCGCATTACGTGTGGTACTAGAAAACAGGTGTCATAAGTCTACGCTCGGGCCACGGGATTGCCGCAAGCGCGTGGACGAAGAGGCAGGCACTTACGACGCGCCGGGGAACCCCCGGTATGCGAATCGCCGACCGCTATCGCGTCGAGGGGGGACGCGAGAAGATAACGGTCGTCCCCGAGAGCGTCGACGACCTCTGGCACCTGAACTACATCCTCGAACCGGGCGACCGGGTCGGGGGCGACACCTCCCGACGGGTGCGCCGCGACGACGAGCAGCTGCGCGATACGGGCGGCGAACGCGAGCACATGTACGTCACCCTCGCCGTCGAGGACACCGAGTTCGCCCGATTCGCCAACCGCCTGCGCGTCTCGGGCACCATCGAGGACTGCTCGCGCGAGGACCAGCTCGGCTTCCACCACACGCTCAACGTCGAGCAACAGGAGGAACTGGAGGTGACGAAACACTGGAAACCCGACCAGCTCGAACGGCTCCAGGAGGCCGTCGAGGCCAGCGAGAGCGCCGACGTCGTCATCGTCACCGTCGAGGAGGCGGCCGCCCACGTCCACGACGTCGCCCAGTACGGCGCGGAGGAACGCGTCGCGCTGACCGGCCCGACCGGGAAAGGCGAGTACGCCCGTTCGCGCTCGGAACTGTTCGCGGAACTCACCGACGTCCTGCGCCGGCTGGAGGTGGACGCTATCATCCTCGCCGGGCCAGGGTTCACCAAGCAGGACGCCTACAAGTACATCGAGGAGGAGGCGCCCGACGTCGCCGAACTGATAACGATGGTCGACACGAGCGCCGTCGGCGACCGCGGGGTCCACGAGGTGCTCAAGCGCGGCGCCGTCGAGGACGTGCAGGCAGAGACCCGTATCGCCCGCGAGGCGGAGCTCATCGACCGCCTCATGCAGGAGATAGCGAGCGGCGAGAAGGCCGCCTACGGCATCGACGACGTCGAGGAGGCCGCCGAGTTCGGCGCCGTCGAGACGCTCCTCGTCGTCGACGAACGCCTCCGGCAGGAACGCGGCGGCGACGGCGAGTGGGACCTCGACGCCAACGACCTGCTGGAGACGGTCGACCAGAAAGGCGGGAACATCGTCGTCTTCTCCCACGAGTTCGACCCCGGCGAGCAGTTGGAGCAGCTGGGCGGCATCGCCGCG
>CAYYSW010000321.1:0-3115 GCA_964474395.1 uncultured Halobacteriales archaeon | reverse complement strand
CGGTACCTGATGGTCTCGACGATGCGCGAACCGGACGTGTCGGTGTACCCCGACTCGGGGAAGTTCGGGCTCTTCGTCGGGGGGCCGCCCGGTCGGAGCGAGAGGCGGACGCTCGGGGGGTACTACCGGCTGGACGACGACGTGGACTACTGGGACGGCGAGTGAGCCCGTCGCGGGTCAGGCCGACTCGCTCTCGTACTCCCAGACCAGCTCGAAGTAGCGGTTGAGCCCGGCGACGAACGCGCCGTTCTCGGTGATGGCGGCCTGTCGCATGTAGTTGGGCACGTCGTCCTCCTGGACGAGGAGGATGGCCTCGCCGGTGTCGTAGTCCGCGCTCGGGTCCGCGAGGGTCCCGCGCCACGGGAGCGCGTTCGTCGAGAAGCGGATACCCACCTCGGGGTACGACTCCCGCAGGTGCTCGACCACGGCGTCCTGCCGGTCGCGGTTCTCCGGTTCGAGGTTGTCGGGGTGGAGCAGGAGCGCCCGGACCTCGACTCCGCGTTCGACGGCGTCACGGACGGCGGGTTCGACGGTGTCGAGGTACTCGAAGGCCTTCGTGAGCACGCGCACGCGCTCGTCTGCCTCGTGGTAGATGCGGCTGGTCTCGCGTTCGCTCGGGTCGCCGACGTCCACGACGTAGAACAGCTCCTCGGCGGCGGTGATGTCCTCGCCCGCCCGTTCGAAGCGCGGGGCGAACTCCGCGAGGAAGTCCTCCCGGGCGGCCTCGATGTCGTCGACGAACGCCTCGTAGTCCTGCCGGCGGTTCTCCTCGGCGCGATCCAGCAACTCCGCTGGCGGGTGGGGCTGGTAGTGTTTCGGTCGGCCGGGGATGACCTTCACGTACCCCTCGTCGGCCAGCGAGTCGAGGACGCCGTAGACGCGGGCCTTCGGGATGCCCGCGGCCTCCGCGAGCGTGGGTGCGGTCGTGCGGCCGAGCGAGAGCAGTTCGGTGAGCGCCGTCCGCTCGTACTCGGTCAACCCGAGTCGCTCGAACACGTCCGTCTCACTCATACCTCCACTGCCCGGCGACCGGCCGTAAATCCGCCGGTACGCGTGGGTCGAGCGGCCGGGACCGACCCTCCGCCGAGGCCCGAAACCGTGTCACGAGATAGCGTTCCAAACCTACCCGGACGTGACATCCGGCCGAAACTGTTATAGTAGCTGGGAGTGAGTTACTCACTCAGCGAGTAACTATGGACAGAACACCGACGGACGACGACCGCGAACACCTCGACGACCTCGAAGACGGCTGTGGCTGCGCCGAGGTCTGGGAGCACCTGAGCGAGCGTCGGGCCGCGGAAGCGAAGGCGAGCGCGGACGACTGAGGGTCGGTCCCGACTTCCGCTCCGACGGGCCCGCACCCGGTCCGTGCCGGTCCTCCACGCTGGTTTTCCCGGCCCCCGCGCGCCGCCCCGGTTCCGCTCTCCTTCCCCTGCGTGGCATTCACAGCCGTCATTCGGCGTGAGGCCAGCAAGCTTTTGCTCGCGTAGCAGAGACAACGGACGATGACCGACTCCGAGGTGTGCGTCCTCGTTCCCACGCTGGACGAAGCCGAGACCATCGGCGAGGTCCTCGACGGCTTCCGCGAACAGGGATTCGAGGACCTCCTCGTCGTCGACGGCGGTTCGACCGACGGGACCCGCGAGATAGCCGAGCGTCACGGCGCGCGGGTCGTCGTCCAGTCGGGCCGCGGAAAAGGTCAGGCCGTCCGCGAGGCTCTCGACTACATCGACGCGCCGTACGTGCTGATGCTCGACGGGGACGCGACGTACGACCCCGCCGACGCGCAGGCGATGCTCGAACCGCTGTTCGAGGGCCGCGCCGACCACGTCATCGGCGACCGCTTCGCCGACATGCACGAGGAGGCGATGCCGCGGCTCAACCGGTTCGGGAACCGCCTCATCAACGGGGCGTTCTCGACCATCCACGGCCGAGACCTCGGCGACATCCTCAGTGGCTACCGGGCGTTCACCCGTTCGTCCGTCGAACGCTTCGGGCTCGAATCGGACGGGTTCACCATCGAGACGGAGATGGCGGTCGAGTGCGTGAAACACCGCGTCTCGACTGCCGTCGTCCCCGTCAGCTACCACCCCCGCCCCGACGAGTCAGACACCAACCTCCACCCCGTCAAGGACGGCGGGCGCATCATCGTCTCGCTGTACAGCCTCGCGAAGACGAACAACCCGCTGTTCTACTTCGGGAGCGTCGGCGTCGGGGCGGTCCTCGCGGGCAGCCTCATCGCCGTCTACGTCGCCTACGAGTGGTTCATCGTCGGCATCTCCCACGAGGCGTGGGCCGTCGTCGGCGCGGCGGGCATCCTGCTCGGCGCCCAGTTGCTCATGTTCGCGGTGCTCTCGGACATGATCGTCGCCGTCAATCGCGAACAGACCCGCCGGCTGGAGGAGGTGAGCGACCAACTCTCGCGCGTCGGGGGGGCGGGTCGCGATGCCCCCCGCGGTCACGGGCGCGAGCGCGACCGGGAGGCCGACCCCGAACCGCTCCGCGCCGAGGACTGACCCGACGAACCCGACCGACCCTCAGAACGGGACCAGCGAGCGCAGACGTCCGAGCAGCCCGCCCTGACCCTGTTCGCGGGCCTGTTCGAACACCGGGTGAAGTGCGTTGAGGAACTCCTGTTCGTTCTCGAAGCGGTCGACCGCGACGTGGTCGAGCGCCTCACCCACCGTCATGGTCGCCCCCGAGGCGTTGTAGGGTATCGACTCGTCGCCCAGTGTCGCCCGAACGGTCTCGGCGTCGGCCGGGAACACCAGGTCGGTCCCGTCGAGGCGAGCGTCGAGTGCCGCGATACCGAACGCGATGGTGTCGGGTTCGTCGTCGATGTCGTCTGTCGGTGGGCGAACGCTCATGGCCCACTGGTGGGGCCGTTCCGGTGTAAAACCCATCGTCTCGGTTCCCTCCACAACCCCTATTGCGCCGCGCGGCCACCCTCCGGCCGATGACGGAGTACACCACCGTCTCCATCCCCAAGGACCTCGCCGAACGGGTCGAGGAGACCATCGAGGGCACCAGTTTCTCCAGCACCAGCGACCTCGTGCGCTTTCTCCTGCGGAGCATCGTCATCCAACACCAGAAGGCCGGGGGGCTCTCCGAGGCG
>CAYYSW010000320.1:0-3124 GCA_964474395.1 uncultured Halobacteriales archaeon | reverse complement strand
CGTCGTCCACGGCGACGGCCTGGACGAGATCGGCCTCCACGGGGAGACCACCGTCGCGGAGGTCGACGGCGAAGCCATCGAGGAGTACACCCTCACGCCCGACGACCTCGGGCTCTCGTCGGCCCCCGTCGAGGCCATCGCCGGCGGCGGCCCCGAGGAGAACGCCGCCGACCTGCGCGGTATCGTCACCGGAGAGGTGACCGGCCCGAAACGGGACGTCATCCTCGCCAACGCGGGCGCGGCCATCTACATCGCCGGCGAGGCCGACACGCTCGAGGCGGGCGTCGACCGCGCCCGCGAGGCAATCGAGTCGGGCCAGGCCGCCGAGAAACTCGACGACCTCTGTACCGGGGTCTCGGTCTCCGCGAAATGAGCGCCCGCGTCAAGCTCTGTGGCATCTCGACGCCGGAGGACCGCGACGCCGCCGTCGAGGCCGGCACGGACGCCATCGGAATCGTCTGCGACGTTCCCATCGACACCCCCCGGGAGGTGCCGCCGGACCGGGCGCGAGCACTCGTCGCCGGGGCGCCGCCGTTCGTGACGACGACGCTCGTGACGATGCCCGAGGACGCCGCCGCGGGCGTCGAACTCGTCGAACGGGTCCGCCCGGACGTCGCACAGGTCCACGCCGCGGACGTCGACCTCGTGGCGACCCTCGCGAGCGACACCGACGCGAAGGTCGTCGCCGCCGTCGACCTCGCGGACGACGTGGCGTCGTACGCCGACGTCGCCGACGCCGTCCTCGTGGACTCGACGGACGAGTCGGGCGCGGGCGGCACCGGCGAGACCCACGACTGGGAGCGCACGCGGGCGCTCGCCGACCGCATCGACGCCCCCCTCGTCCTCGCGGGAGGGCTCACCCCCGGGAACGTCGCGGAGGCCGTCACGACGGTCGACCCGTTCGCCGTGGACGTCTCCAGCGGCATCGAGTCGGCCGAACCGGGCCGGAAGGACCACGGCGCGATGCGCGCGTTCGTGGCGGCGGTACGGGGGGCGCCGTGACGACCCTCGACCTCTCGCGGGCGGCCTTCGAGGAGCACGCCGACTGCGAGCGGCCGGCGGTGGTCCGCGTCACGGCGTCGCTCGACCGCGACGTCGAACCGCTGACCGCATACGCCGCGCTGCGGGAGGCCGGCGACTCCGAGTACGGCTTCCTGCTCGAGAGCGGGGAGAAGGTCGCCTCCAGCGACCCCGACGGCGCGTTCTCGCCCGGCGGAGCCGACCGCCACGCCCGCTACTCCTACGTCGGCGTCGACCCCGCCGCCGTCGTCACCGTCGGTCCCGGGGGGACCGACCTCGCGGTCCTCGACGGCCGCTACGAGGGGCTACTGGAGGTGCGCGACGACGGGGACGTCCTCGACTCCCTGCGGGCGGTCATGCCCGAGGTGACCCTGCGGAACTTCCCCGAGAGCGACCGTCAGCGGCTCGACGGCGGGCTCGTGGGCTTTCTCGCCTACGACGCCGTCTACGACCTCTGGCTGGAGGAGGTGGGCGTCGAGCGCCCCGACTCGCGGTTCCCGGACGCCCAGTTCGTCCTGAGCGACACGACCGTCGCCTTCGACCACGTCGCCGACACCGTCGAACTCGTGTTCACGCCCGTCGTCCACCCCGAAGAGGACCCGGGGAGCGTGTACGACTCGCTCGTGGCCGAGGCCGAACGCGTCGAGTCGGTGCTCGCGGATGCGGGCCCGGTCGAGACCGGCGGGTTCCGGCGCGAGCGCGAACGCGCCGGCCCGCGCGAGGAGTACGAGGACGCCGTCCGCGAGGCGAAAGAACACGTCCTCGACGGCGACATCTATCAGGGCGTGATCTCGCGTACGCGCGAACTCGAAGGGGAGGTGGACCCGCTGGGCCTGTACGCCGCCCTGCGCGACGTCAACCCCTCGCCGTACATGTACGTCCTCGACCACGGCGACCTGACGCTCGTCGGCGCGAGCCCCGAGACGCTCGTCTCCGTGCGCGGCCGGGAGGTGATGGCCAACCCCATCGCCGGCACCTGCCCCCGCGGGACGAGTCCCGTCGAGGACCGCCGACTGGCCGGCGAGATGCTCGCCGACGACAAGGAACGGGCCGAACACACGATGCTCGTCGACCTCGCGCGCAACGACGTCCGCCGAGTCAGCGAGTCGGGCAGCGTGCAGGTCGAGGAGTTCATGAACGTCCTCAAGTACAGCCACGTCCAGCACATCGAGTCGACGGTGACGGGCCGCCTCGCCGCCGCCAGCGACGGCGGCGAGAGATCCTCGACGGGCAGAAGGGCTCCACCCTTCGACGCCTTCGACGCGACCCGGGCGGCGTTCCCCGCCGGGACGCTCTCGGGTGCGCCGAAGGTCCGCGCGATGGAACTCATCGACGAACTTGAACTGACCCCGCGCGGTCCCTACGGGGGCGGCGTCGGCTACTACTCCTGGACCGGCGACGCGGACATGGCCATCGTCATCCGGTCGGCGACGGTCGAACGCGGCGCCGGCGAGGGCGGGGCGGACCTGATAACGGTCCGCGCCGGCGCGGGCCTCGTCGCCGACTCGGACCCCGCGAGCGAGTACGAGGAGACCGAATCGAAGATGCGCGGGGTGCTCGTCGCCCTCGAAGCGATAGAGACGGAACCGACCGCGCCCACGGAGGCCCACAGATGACCCGCCCGAAGGTACTCTTCGTCGACAACTTCGACTCGTTCACGTACAACCTCGTGGAGTACGTCAGCCAGCACGCCGACACCGAGGTGGTCAAGAACACCGCCTCACTCGCCGACGTGCGGGCCGCCGACCCCGACGCCGTCGTCGTCTCGCCGGGGCCGGGCCACCCCGAGAACGACCGGGACGTGGGCGTCACCCTCGACGTGTTGCGGGAGGTCAGCCCCGAGGTACCCACCCTCGGCGTCTGTCTCGGACTGGAGGCGGCCGTCTACGCCTACGGCGGCAGCGTCGGGCGCGCACCCGAACCCGTCCACGGGAAGGCCTACCCCGTGGACCACGACGGGCAGGGGGTCTTCGCCGGGCTCGACACCCCACTGCAGGGCGGGCGCTACCACTCGCTGGTCGCGACGGAGGTTCCGGACTGCTTCGAGGTGACGGCGACCACAGACACCGCCGGGGACGACCCGCTCGTGATGGGTATCCGCCAC
>CAYYSW010000319.1:1352-3141 GCA_964474395.1 uncultured Halobacteriales archaeon | reverse complement strand
GCCCGGTGGTGCCCCGCGCACCAGCGAGATGCCTCCCACGACCACGACCGCAGCGACCAGCAGGCCGACCGCGAACGCCAGCGCCCGGCCGGCGCGTTGGACCAGGACCTGGTCCACCCAGCGCTGCTGGGTGCGCTCCAGGACCTTCCGGTCCGCGTCGCTGTCGCCCGGTTGGCCCGCGAGCGAGCGGCTGGCAGCGGCCCGCACGACCTCCAGGGGAGGGGCGGCGGCGCGGGCCCGCTGCCGCAGCACGAGCACGGTCACGGCGAACACCACCACCGTGGCCACGATCGTCCAGGCGGTCCACGCCTGCCACCACGGCAGTGCCAGGCCGACGGCCTCCCGGGCTGCCGTCAACCCGCTGGCAGCACCCGGGTCCGCCGGGACGGGGGCGCCGATCCGCGGCACCCGCCGGCCGAGCCAGTCCAGCAGGAAGCCGTGGAGCGAGCTGCCGACCGCCGTGACCAGCAGCAGCGACAGCAGCGCCACCACCGGGGCGGCGAGGTTGGCCGGGACGGTGGTGGTCGGCAGGGGCCCTCGGGTCGTGCGGTCGCTGCCGCTCGGACCGGCACTGGTCGCGACCAGCGCCACCAGGAGCACGACCTGGGTGATGACCAGCCCCCACAGCGGCGCGTAGACCGGCGCGGGCATCCCGTCGAGCAGGGTCGCGAGGATGCCGCTGTCGGGCAGCACCGCCAGCGCACCTGCGGCCGGGACCCGGGCCGCGCCGGCGATGCCGGCGGCGAGCGCCAGCGCGGCTGCGCCCAGCCCGAGCGCGGCGTCACGACTGGCGCCGCTGGGTCCGGCCGCGCCACCGCTGGTGGTGCGCGCGTGCTGCACGTGGACGGCACTGGACCACGCCACCGCCAGGAGGCCGAGCACCGCGACGACCGCCCGGCCGGTCGGCTGCTCGACCCACGGGACGGCACCGGCCCGCCCGGTGCCGAGCAGGACCCCCAGCGCACCCAACGTCAGCCACCGCAGGCCCAGCAGTGCCGCCCCCAACGCGGTGCTCGGCGCGGTGCCCGCGACCCGCGGCCGTGCGGCCAGAGCGGCGTTGCCCAGCAGCGACAGCAGCCCCAGCCATGCGGTCACCCCCAGCCATCCCGGTGCATCGGGCAGCAGCGGTGGCAGCAGCAGCCCCAGGACCAGGACGACCCAGGCGTAGCCGGCGGTGATGTGCAGGCCACGCAGCCGCCACGCCGGCCAGCGGTTGCGCCAGAAGTCCGGCTCGTCGAGCCGCTGGGGTGCACGATCCCGCAGCGGCACGGCGGTCCCGGCGCCGTCGACCCGCGTCTGTCCGCGCCGGCCGAGCAGGCGCAGCAGGTACGGCACGAGCGCGGGCAGCAGCGCCAGCAGCGCGACCAGTGCCGCGGCGTCGGCCCGCAGCCACCGCAGCGGCGCCAGCAGCCACCGACCGGTCAGTTCCGCATCGGCACAGCCCGCCACCGCGCCGCACTGCAGTGCCAGCAGGTCGAGTGCCACGCCCGTGGTCAACGCGACGGTCGCCAGCGTCATGCTCAGCGCGAGCAGCCGGCACACGGCCTGGTGCACCTCGAGCCGGCGTCGGGTGCTGCCGGCGGGCGCCATGCGGCCGGCCGCGTTGAACAGCGCGAACGGCAGCAGCAGCACCCAGAAGGCCGAGCGACGCTGCCCCGAGGTGGAGCCGCCCCACGACACCACCTCCCGGACGTGGCCGGTCGAGCCCGGCACCTCGGGGTTGCGGGCGCGCCAGAAGCCGACGCCCTCGTCCCCGCCGACGCGCACCGGGTGCGGGTCGCGGGTCATG
>CAYYSW010000319.1:0-1342 GCA_964474395.1 uncultured Halobacteriales archaeon | reverse complement strand
CACCGCCGACGCCGTGGATCCGGACCTCGACCACCGCGTCCTCGGGGTACTCCGGCCACTGCCACCGCGGGTCGACGTAGGCGTCGTCGCCGGAGACCGGTACGCCCCCCGCCTGCATCCCACCTTGCTGCATCCGACCCGCCCGCACCTCGCCGACTGACGCGTCGGACCCTAATGGTGCTCCGGCCGTGACCGGAGGTGGCGATCCGGACCGCAGTAGCCTCGGGCCGTGCCCCCCGCCGTCGGAGCCCCGCCGTGATCGACCTGAACCTGCTGCGTGAGGACCTGCCGCGCGTGCTGCGCGGCCTCGGACGGCGGGGCTGGGGGCAGGACAAGGTCCGCGAGCTCGTGGAGCTCGACGAGCGCCGCCGCAACCTCATCCAGGCCGTCGACGCGGCGCGCAACGAGCAGAAGACCGCGTCCAAGGCGATCGGCTCGGCGGCACCCGAGGACCGCCCGACCATGATCGAGCACGCCAGCAAGCTCAAGGAGCGCACCGGCGACCTGGAGGACGAGCTCGCATCGGTCGAGAACCGGCTCGAGTCGCTGATGCTCACGATCCCCAACCTCCCGGAGGAGGACGCGCCGGACGGCGAGGAGGGCGACGGCGTGGTGCTGCGGACCTTCGGGACCCGGCCCGAGTTCACGTTCGAGCCGAAGGACCACGTCGAGCTGCTGGAGGCCGCCGACGCGCTGGACCTGGAGCGGGCCGCGCGCACCTCGGGGGCACGCTTCGCCTACCTCAAGGGCGAGGCCGTGCTGCTGGAGTTCGCGCTGGTCCGCTACGCGCTGGACATCGCGATGGAGCACGGCTTCACGCCGATGATGCCCCCGATCCTGGTCCGGCGTGAGGCGATGGTCGGCACGGGCTTCCTCCCCGGCGACGAGCAGCAGCTGTTCCGCACCGACGACCGCGACGACCTCTACCTCATCGGCACCTCCGAGGTCCCGCTGGCCAGCTACCACCCCGACGAGATCCTCGACCCCGAGGACCTGCCGCTGCGCTACGCCGGCTACTCGCCGTGCCTGCGGCGCGAGGCCGGGGCGGCCGGCAAGGACACCCGCGGGATCCTGCGGGTCCACCAGTTCGAGAAGGTCGAGCTGTTCAGCTTCTGCGGGCCCGAGGAGTCCGACGACGAGCACCAGCGGATGCTGTCCATCGAGGAGGAGATCTTCTCCGGCCTCGGCATCCACGCCCAGGTCGTGGACATCCCCATCGGCGACCTCGGCGCCTCGGCGGCCCGCAAGTTCGACATCGAGGCGTGGCTGCCCGGTCAGCAGGCCTACCGCGAGCTCACCTCGACCTCCAACACGACCGACTACCAGGCACGTCGCCTGAACA
>CAYYSW010000318.1:0-3187 GCA_964474395.1 uncultured Halobacteriales archaeon | reverse complement strand
CGATGTACCCGAACAGGAGCGACCAGCCGACCATCCCCGAGAGCGTCGAGTTGCCGATGGTGTCGCGCAGGTACGTCGGCGCGCCCCCCGACTCGTCGGTGAGTTCGTTCAGTTTCACGTAGCTGTACCCGGCACACATCGCCACGGAACCGGCGATGAGGAAGGCGAACCACGCGGCCTTCCCGGCGATGGCGACGACGATGCCGAACGCGGAGTAGATCCCCCCGCCGATCATCCCGCCGAGGCCCATCGCGACGGCCTCTTTCAGTTGCATATTAGCCATTACCGTTCCGTACGCCGACGGGCCATGCCAGCCTTGGCGCTGAATATTCAGGCGGGAGAGGAGGCAGAAGCCATCGCCGCGCCATCATGTATCATAAACGCGTGGCACGCAGGCGAGAACCGACGGCACACTCGCGTCTGCGGCGACAGGGTGGCGTGGGTGCGGATGCCGGGGACGGACCTTTAGGCCCCCCACCCGTCGGTGGGCCCACATGGCGACAGCAGCCGAAGTCGTGCTCCCGGCCGAGGAGTTCGCCCTCCGGGAGACGTTCCGAGCGGTCCCCGACGTGGAGTTCGACGTCGAACGGGTCGTCGCACACGACCGGGACCGGGTGATGCCAATCCTGTGGGCCGGCGGTGCCGGGCGCGACGACATCGAGGACGCACTGGACGACGACCCGAGCGTCGAGGACGTCGAACGGCTCGTCTCCCTCGACGACGAGTGGCTCTACCGGATGGCGTGGGTCGACGGCATCAAGGCCGTCGTCCAGTCGCTCGTCTACGAGGAGGGGACCATCACGAACGCCCACGGGCGGAACGACCGCTGGAGCCTCCGCATCGTCTTCCCGGACCACAGCGCCCTCTCGCGGACCTACGACTACTGCCAGGAGGAGGGGCTGACCGTCGACGTCGAGAGCGTCACCGAGATGGACGACGAGCCGGCGGGCCAGTTCGGCCTCTCGGACGCCCAGTACGAGACGCTCATCACGGCCTACGAGATGGGCTACTTCCAGGTCCCCCGCGAGGCGACCGTCGACGAGCTGGGCGAGGAGCTCGGCGTCTCCGCCCAGTCGGTCTCCGAGCGACTCCGGCGGGGCCACGAGAAGCTCGTCAGCGGCGCCCTGCCGGCCGCCGTCGAGGAGGCGAGCGACGAGTGGTCCGGGGACGAGTGATAAGCGGCCTGAAAACCCACCCCCAACCCCGATGGGACGGGCGCACCTCCTCGGTGACGATGTCCGACGAGTACGACTGCCAGTACTGTGCTGCCTCCTTCGGGAGCGTCTCCCGGTTGAACGAGCACCGCGAGGACGAACACGAGTCCGAACTCTGAGTGGACCCGGGGGGCGGGACCTCACGCCGGTCTCCCGCCCAAAGACCCACGAGTGCCCGACGCCTACTGGGGTCTATGCCCAGTGCCGAACTGTCCGCGGAGGGTGACACCGAGGAGGAGACCCGTCTGACGGCCGTCTGTACGGACGGGACGCGCCTCGAATGTGCGAACTTCAAGGCCATCGACAGCGGCGTCCTCCTGACCGAGGACGTCAAGCGGAAACGGGTCCTCGGGTTCGTCCCGAACGACCGGTTGCGCTACGTCCTCCCGACGGACGTCGTCCGCGAGGCCGACGAGGCGTCGAAGCCGACCTTCGAGGACGAACTGATGGAACTGCCCAGGCTGGGCGAGACGTACGCGAAACGTCTCCGGTCGGCCGGCTACACCTCGATGGGCGAACTGGCGGCCGCCTCGACGGCCGACGTCGTGGACGCGACGGGCGCCCGTGAGTCCGTCGCCGAGGAGTGGCTCGAACAGGCGAGCAAGCGCGCGGGGAGCAGCGAGACCGGAGCGGCGCCCGAGGAGGAGTGAGAGCGCCGAACCGCAGGACTGGACGCCGGTCGTCGGGCTTTGACACCCATCAGATAATAAAAGCTAATACTTTCCCGGGTGTCGGTTAATACATGACCGTCGTCAGCGTCTCGATGCCCGACTCCCTCCTGCAGCGACTCGACGAGTTCGCCGAGGAACACGGCTACACCGGGCGGAGCGAGGTTGTCCGCGAGGCAGCACGGAACCTCCTGGGGGAGTTCGAGGACAAGCGACTGGAGGACCGTCGCCTGATGGGCGTCGTCACCGTCCTGTTCAACTACGAGACGACGAACGTCGAGGAGCGGATGATGCACCTCCGCCACGAACACGAGGACCTGGTCTCCTCGAACGTCCACAGCCACGTCGGGAACCACTACTGCATGGAACTGTTCATCCTCGAGGGCACCCTCGCGGACATCTCGACGTTCGTCGGGAAGATACGCGCGACGAAGGACACCCTCACCGTCGATTACTCCGTCATCCCGGTCGACGACTTCGAGGCGACGCTCACGAGCGGTTCCTGACCCGACCGACCCCGCGACGGGCCTCCCCCGGCGAACCACGCCACACATACCACGGGAGGCCCAACGGCCCCCATGGCCACCTCGCCGCATCTCGTTCGGGACGACGACCAGTTGAAACTCGACGTCTCGGTGGGTACCCACCGGCGGCAGTTGCTCCTCTCGGACGCCGCGGAGAACCTCCTCCGGGGGCAGGGCTACGGCCCCGCGGACATCGTGCCGTGGGTCACGACGAAGGCCCTCGTGCTCTCCGACGGCGCGACGCTCCCCGAGGGCAGCGACTCGCGCGATATCTCCTGGGACCTGACCGGGGCGGACGGCGGCCGCGAGGCCGACGAGGGGGAACTCCGCGCCCTCGCCGACTACCTCCGCGGGCGGACCGTCGCGGACCGCTCGCTCGACACGCTCCGTGAACACGTCCGCACGACCGGTCTCTCGCGCTTCCTCGACCCCGACGAGCTACAGGGGCGCGCCGAGAAGGTCCGCGGCCTGAACGACATCGCGCGCGGCCTCTGAGCGGGCGACGACCACCCTCGACACCCCACATGGACGACCACACCCACGACCCGACCGTCGCACCCCCCGAACGGGGGTCCCCGACCGGATGGCTCGCCGACGCGGGCCACTGGGAACACGGCACCCTCCGGCGGGCCACGGTCCACGGCGTCCGCCTCTACAACTCGGGGGAGTTCCACGAGTCACACGACTGCTTCGAGGACGAGTGGTACAACTACGGGCGGGGGAACGCCGAGAGCAAGTTCCTCCACGGGATGGTGCAGGTCGCCGCCGGCGCGTACAAGCA
>CAYYSW010000317.1:915-3226 GCA_964474395.1 uncultured Halobacteriales archaeon | reverse complement strand
CCGAGCGAATCGTCGACTCGTTCAAGGAGGTCGTCGTCGCGCCGGGCTACACCGACGACGCGCTCGACACCCTCCGCGAGAAGGAGAACCTCCGCGTCCTCGACGTCGGACGTGGGGACGGGCGGACGGACGAGTCCGCCCGGTCCGGGGACAGCCCCCTCTCCTTCGAGGAGCGCTTCGCCGAGAAACCCATCACCGGCGGGCGACTCGTCCAGGAGCGCGACACCCAGCGGGTCACGCCCGACGACCTGGAGGTCGTCACGGAGCGCGAGCCGACCGACGAGGAACTCGAGACGATGGTCTTCGCGTGGCAGACGCTCAAGCACGTCAAGTCCAACGGGATCCTCTTCGCGGACGGCACGGAGACGGTCGGCATCGGCATGGGACAGGTCTCCCGCGTGGACGCGGTCCGGCTCGCGGCGATGAAGGCGGAGGAGCACGCCGAGGGGAAGTCGGCGGAGGGGGCCGTGATGGCCTCGGACGCCTTCTTCCCGTTCCCGGACGGCATCGAGGCGGCCGCCGAGGCGGGCATCGAGGCCGTCGTCCAGCCCGGGGGGAGCGTCAACGACGACGACGTCATCGAGGCCTGCGACGAACTCGGTATCGCGATGGCCTTCACCGGGCAGCGGAGTTTCCGCCACGACTAGCGACGGAAGTCAGTGGGGCGGTGGAGCCGTCCCACGCGGTTCTCGCCACGACCGAGCGGAGCGAAGGCGTGACCGGACCTCGGAGAGCGGGCGAAGCACGACAACCCCGGGCGACTACGTCTCGCGCCTCACTCGCCGTGACGGCCCTCCCGATAGCCGAACCAGCCCGCGAGCACCGTCGTCCGGAGGATGCTGACGGCGGCGACGAGTACTCTGACGACGAGGACGACGCCTCCGAGGGCGACCAGAACGTTGCCGACGCTGGGGGCGGTCGATACCGGGTCGGACAGGAACGACCCGCCGAGGAGGAGGGCGAGACCGATCCAGAAAGCCTCGTCGTGCCGGGAGAGGGCTGTGAGCGTGGGGGCACTCATCCCCCGGAAGTGGTCCGACAGGTGTCATGAGCCTTCCCGCGCCCGACACTCGCCGGAACGCCGTCCCGTGCCGTCGAGGTCGGCGGCGGCGCCGTAGCTGTCGTCGCGGAGATCGGTCGTCCCGCCGTTCGACACGGTGGGGCCAGAGAAGCAGCGTCCGACCGCCGTCAGAGGCTATCGAGGTCCTCGTCGGTCGTCAGGTCGTGGTTCGGGAAGCACTCCCCGAGGTCGTGTATCATGTCGATGGTCTCCTGTTTCGTCGCCACGTCGATGTCGTCGATGGTCTCGACCTTCTCCAGCGCCCGCTTGAGGAGGGGGAGGCTGAGTCGCTGGTCGATGTGAGCCACCGGGAGGTGGAGGTCGTCGAACGACTCCGGGGGGATGCCGGACGTCGAGAGCAGGAAGTAGTCGTCTATCTCCGCGAAGTCGTCCGTCGGGAAGTCGTCCTCCTGGTACGGCATATCCGGCGAGTCCATCGTCGCACCGCGGATGGACGGGACGTGGAGCGTGTAGTCCGTCATGCTACTTCTCCACTGCGTGTGAACGAGGAGTCCCGCTGGTGCTTGCAGTGGCAGGGTCGAACGGCACGCACGCTTAACCCCTCCCCGGAACGACCGGCGCGTGTGACGGGTCGTGCGCTCCTCGGGTCGCTCCTGTTCGGCGCGGCGGTGCTCCCCTACGCCACGCTCTGGGTCTCCCGGAGTGGACACGTCCGGGCGCGAGCGGTCCGGTTCGCCCGGACGGGGTGGCACCGCTACGCGGCCATCACGGGGGCCGGGAGTGCGCTCTACACCCTCGCGTCGAGCGGCGGTGGCACCCCGCTCCCGACTCCGCCGGTCACCCTCGCGTGGGCCGTCGTGACCCTCTCGTTCGCCCTCCACGCCCACGTCGAGGTGCTCGTCGCCGCCGAGGCGATGCGGGCGTACCCCGACGACCGGGCGCTTCACTACGACCTCCCGCGGCCCCGGACGTGGCTCGCGACGAGCGCCCGCATCGTCTCGGCGTGGGGGTGGGTGATGCGGGCGCGTCACCCCCTGCTCGCCCCCGCGTTCCTCGTGTGCGCGCTGGGGTTCGCGCTCGGTCCGGCGCTCCTCCCGGGCGGCGAGTGGGTCCTGCTGGCCCTCGCGGCGGACTGTCTCGTCCTCGGCGGCTGCTGTCTCCCGTGGCCGCCACTCGACCGCGGGGCGGTGCGGACGCTTCGGGGTGTACTCGCCACTTCGATAGGCTAAAACCGCCGCCAATCCCACCCGCTGGCATGGAGTACCACGAGGCCGCGAACTTCCTCTTCGA
>CAYYSW010000317.1:0-905 GCA_964474395.1 uncultured Halobacteriales archaeon | reverse complement strand
GGCGTTACCCCTCCCGCCGGGGCGTCGAGGCGACGCGGGGCCTCCTCTCGCATCTCGGCGACCCCCAGGAGGACCTCACCTGCATCCAGATAGCGGGGTCGAACGGGAAGGGGAGCACGGCGCGGATGGTCGAGCGCGTGCTCCGGGAGGCGGGTCTCGACGTCGGGCTGTTCACCTCGCCACACCTCAGCGACGTCCGTGAACGGGTCCGCGTCAACGGCCGGAAGGTGACGAAGGCGGCGCTGACCGAGTTCGTCGAGGCGACCCGCGAGGAGATACTGGCGGGCGCCGCCGAGGGCGACTGCCCGACGTTCTTCGAGGCGAACACGGTTCTCGCGCTCTGGGCGTTCGCCCGGGCGGAGGTGGACGTCGCCGTCCTCGAGGTCGGCATCGGCGGGCGCTACGACGCCACCAGCGCCGTCGACCCCGCCGCGAGTTGCGTCACGAGCGTCTCGCTCGAACACACCGACATGCTCGGCGACACCGTCGAGGAGATCGCCCGCGACAAGGCGCAGGTCGCCGGCGAGCACCCCCTCGTGACGGCCGTCGCGGGGAGCGCGCTCGACGCCGTCCGCGAGGAGGCCGGCGACGTCCTCACCGTCGGCGCCGGCGGGACGGACGTGGACGTGACGGCGACCTACGAGGGACGCGAGGGAATCGAGGGGCGCGTCTCGCTCGCCGGGGCGGACTGGTCGGTGGAGACGACGCTTCCCCAGCTCGGCGCACACCAGGCCACCAACGCCGGCATCGCCGCGACGCTCTGCCGGCAGGTCGCGGACGTCGACGAGGCCACCGTCGCCCGCGGGCTGGCGAGCGCCCACTGGCCGGGCCGCTTCGAGGTGATGAGCCGCGACCCGCTGACGGTCCTCGACGGGGCGCACAACCCCGGGGCGTGTGCCACCGTC
>CAYYSW010000316.1:0-3232 GCA_964474395.1 uncultured Halobacteriales archaeon | reverse complement strand
CGGGGTCGGCGGCCGCGACACCCGCACCGAGTGCCGTCGCCGCGACGACGCTCGACAGGACCAGCGCGAACGCGAAGCCAAGCGACAGGGCACGCTGTTTCATTTCGCCACCCCCGTGTGGCTCGCTATACGCACTCGATTCGGGCAGTGTGTGGACCGCACTGGGTTGGAACCCATATTCACGAGAATGAGATATTAAGAATTAGTTTTACACTGGCTACTCGATAGATTATCGTTCTCGGCTGAACAGCTACGAATCGGCCGTAGAGTGGTAGTACCGACCAGTAGGGACTTTCTACTGTTGGTATGATTCGGATAATAGTTCGATCGAACGGGAGCGGTACTCGCCGTAGCGTATCGATGGGAGACGCTCTGATTCGTATAGCACGGGAAATCAGTAGTATACCTGCTACTGGGATTGTGCCAGCTTGCCTATGATACAGAGAATACTTCTCACCGAGGCATAATTAGTAAGTCAATTACCTTCATTCACTCTGATAGATATATGACTGGGAAGAGACCATGGAGAGATACGAGCCGGAGACACTAACGAAAGACGTCGCATATTCCCTCGTTGCCGAGCACCAGCGGCGGTTCCTCATCACCATCCTCCTCTCAGGAGACGATGAATGGAGGGTCGACGAACTGGCGACCGAACTCGCGGCTCGAGAACACGATCTGAGCCCCGCTGACGTCGACACAGCGACCCAGAAGCGAGTCGCCGTGTCATTACTCCATCGCCATCTTCCCCGACTCGCTGACGCCGGAGCTGTCGAGTTCGACCTTACCACCGAAACGGTGACGACAACCCCGATACTCGAGGAACTCGCGCCCTTAGTCTAGCACGACGTCCCAGTTGGAGGACGCGACCACGAGAAGCACAATCTCTACTGACCCTCTGTTCTGTCAAAGCAGGATATGACCTTTGTCCGGAAATGCTACCATGGTCTTCATAAACATTTATCCGAATTCAGGGACTTCACCTACACGACGCTTCGACTGGAGGGCCGAAGCGTCAGCGGGAACTACTTCGGGACTATGGGTACGAACAGGCGTTTTCACCCTGTCCGTACCCATCTCCGTTCCATACTGGGAGTATGAACGAGTCCACTACAGCACCGAGACAACGCTAGTTGGGGTAGAACTCTGACGAACCACCCGTTACAGCGCCAATACTCCGATCGTCGCTTATCCGAACTCCCGAACGTGTCGTAGCCGTCGAGCGGCTACTGCCGCAACGTAGAGGAGTGATATTTTGGCGTTAGTCAAGTCTCGAATCGATAGACTCGTTTCTGTACGCTGGCTGGTCTACCAGAAGTGTATCTGTGACGAGGGCTTCGACCCCTCGCCGGAGTCGCTCGGAAAGGGCCTGGTGGGAGACGCCGAGTTCCTCGGCAAGGTCGTCAAGTTCCGCTTGGCGTGGGATTGCAAAATAGCCACGGTCGCAGGCTAGTGTGAGTACCTCGTACTGTGGGTCAGTCAGTCCATACTGGCCGGCCGGCCGGCTCTGCGTCCATCTCACGAACCGCTGTAACGTTAATCGTCAGCCCATGGCTCTCACAGTATGCGATGGTCTCACTTGGTCCGTCAGCGGTCGGATAGAGCACACGCAGGACCCATTGTCCGTTCTCTGTTGACGCATTGAGGATCGTCGCCTGTTCGTTCAACAACATCTCCGTGACGACCTGACGGTCGACCCACTCCATCCGATAGAGCCGTTCCTCGTCGAACTCCGAGAGCAACTGGACCTCTGTAACCGTCGAATCTGCCGCTAATGCAGTGTCCAGTATCTCTTCATCATCAGGCAGTCGTGCCCAAACGAGCGGTAGGACAGTCCCCTCTGCTGTATCGACGATTTTCTCACACTGGAAGCTCACATTTGGGACAGCAACCATCGTCTCCGCTAACGCGAACTCCTCGCAGGGGAGTGTTGCCGTGATAAGCGTCGACATAGCGGGTACCTGGGAAAGACGCCTGTTATACCCACCTGTCCCGTGATACAATTCGGCGCGTAACGTCCTGATAGGAGGAATGTAAAACGAGGGACTGGGTGACCGCAGTACGCTTCAAAACAATCGTACGATACAGGCCGATTCACCCTTGTTCAGTTTCTACGCATCAGTAAAGCGAAGCCGCTGATAAAGACAGCTGAGAACAATCCGCCGACAGATATGGCAATGAGGAAGTCAAAAACGGGTGCGCCAGTAACCATCCCGACCGCATGCAGAAGCAGTAGCGTTCCAACGACGACTAAGGGCCAACGGACACCGGAACGGTCCGTCAACCAGTTACCGGCTTGCCTGCCTGAGCGAGTGGTAGCCCGCCACCAGTAAAGGAGTCCGCAGCCACATGCACCTGCAGCGACCATCGCCCACGGTGGGTCATCCATCTTCAGAAGCCATACAAGTCCAGTACCAAGCAGAAGGCTGTATCCGACAATGAGCGCCCATGGATGTCGTCTCGCTGCACGAGACGTGGGCAACATACTGTGTTACTTTCGCCCACGATTGATAGCTATTATCATACAAAGATTCGACTTGTTACAATGTCTTTCGCTTCTCGTCGTGTCATCACATCGTCGGACGGCTTTTCCAGAAAACGGGGACCTGACAGCGTGCTCATTGATTCTACAGCTCTAACTACTAACTGGGGAATCAGCGACAGTATTCACTGATTTGTAGTGTTCGGCTCGGCGAGCTCGACGTGAGTTGGCTCAATAGAGACCGTAAACCCGCAGTACTGGAACGAGAGTGATGGATTACTGGCAAGGGAATTCGTTTCGGATGAGAAAATCGCATCGACCGCGTCGACGTCAATCGCATAGTAGAGCAGTTCTGGAACGTCGAGGGGGTCACATCCCAGTTGATCGGCGACGGCCCGAACAACAGCAACTCCATGTGGCTCGCTCCCTGCGACTTCATATTGATGAATGTCTCTCTCAGACTCGTCGCCAGGTGATGGACCAAACTCACTCATCTGCGGTGGGAAGGGGTAACGGGCTCCACGTGGAAGGATTTTTCTCCAAATATCGGCCAGAAAGTATTAGAGTATTCTCTGGAGAACAGTACATACCATGGACGACTATCAGCCGAACGACCTCTCGAAGAGTCGAGCCTTCGAACTGGTCAAAGACGAACGCCGACGCCATGTCGTCCGTCTTGTGCGAACAGCCGATCATACATACAATCTTGATGACTTGGCCATAGACGTCGCAGCTAAACTGAACGGGGGT
>CAYYSW010000315.1:0-3267 GCA_964474395.1 uncultured Halobacteriales archaeon | reverse complement strand
GAGGCCCTTCCCCTCGTGGGCGCCGGGGATGAGGCCGGCGACGTCGACGAGTTTCGTCGGGACGAAGCGCGTCCCGTCGTCGCAGAAGCCCGTCTCGGGCGTGCACGTCTCGCCGAACTCGGGGGCGGCACACTCCACGCGGACGTACGCCTCGCCGATGCTCGGGTCGATGGTGGTGAACGGGTAGGCCCCCTCGGGCACGTCGTTCATCGTCGCCGCGTTGAAGAAGGAGGACTTGCCCACGGAGGGCTTGCCCACGAGACCGATCCTGTAACTCATTGCTCCCGTTCGGCGATGGGGTCGGTAAGGGGTTGCGACTCGTATCGTAGTCGTCACGTGATGACACGGCGCTCGCGCGGTGGGGTTCCCGACAGCGAACGCGCCCGCACCGGCGAGCACGCTCGTGGCAGTCGCCACGCTCGTGCCAGCAGGCACGCGGCCCCCGACAGTCATGGACCGCCGTCGCGTAGGCCCGGCATGGACGTCTCGCACATCGACCACGTGAACCTCCGCATCCCGGCCGACGGCGTCGAGGAGGCAGTGGAGTTCTACGTCGACATGCTCGGGTTCGAGACAGACCGGATGGACGCCTTCGAGTCCGGCGAGGAGCCCTTCTTCTCGATACGCCTCGCGCCCGACCACGTCGTTCACCTCTGGCCGGCCGAGGACTTCGACCCGCCGACCGCGACGAACTACGACCACCTCGCGCTCGTCGTCGAGGACGACATCGACGGCATCACGGCCGAACTGGAGGCGGCCGGCGTCGTGATACAGGACCGACTGGAAGCCCCCCTCGGCGCGACCGGTGAGGCGCCCGCCGTCTACGTTCGCGACCCCTTCGGGTACACCGTCGAACTGAAGACCGGGCGCGACGGCTGAACGACTGACACGGTTCTCCGTAGTGAATCTATATAGCTAGTCGATACAGGCGGCAACTGTCGCCTCGAACCCTCGATTTGTCACGAACATTGTAGGTACGTACAGTCTACCATGCTACGTCTTACACAGGCTTATCGAGGACTGTATGTGCGGTTCTTCACGACAGCCATGGTAACACGCCTCAATTCCTATCACGTAGAGAGAATGTTTTTATACCCGGGAACCGAACTACAGAGTGAGACCGGACGCGCCCGGGGTTCCCCCGCTCGCGCGCCCGCCCCGCACGCATATGTCACGACGATACCCTCACACCGACGGCCGGTACGACCCACGAACACCCAGCGACGCCCCCTCGCTCGTCGGGATGCTCGCGTTCGTCGCGCTCGTCCCCCTCGCCCTCTGGGCGGCCACCTACCCCACGCTGGCCGCGACGGCGCTGGCGACGACGGCAGTCGTCCTCCTGCTGGCCCGCTTCGGGATGGCCCGCGCGGTCCGCCGCCTGCGCGGTCGCTCGACGGCGTTCGAGCTCCCGGGCCTCGGCGCGCGCGTCGAGGTCAGCCTCTCGCCGAAGCTCAACCGGTAGACCGGCCCCGCCGACGCACCGCACCAGACCACCCCCGACCGCCGGCCCGTCGCGGGCCGCGTCGTGACCCGCTCTCCGACCACCCCGCCGTTCTCCGCTTCTCCTCCCGGGCGAGGGGCCCCTACCCCAGGAGCCGGTCGAGCACCGCCCGACCGGCGCGGTAGGCGTTCCCCGCCGCGACGTCGATGGCGTACTCGCCGGTGTCCTCCGCGAGGCTCTCGCGGGCCGACCGCCCGTCCAGCGGCCGGTCGTGGTTCGCCAGCACCCGCACCGAGACGTACCGGTCGAGCAGGCCGACCCGGTCCAGCGCGACGGCGACGCCCGCGGACTCCATCTCCGTGATGCGGTACTCGCCCGCGTCGTAGGCGCCGACCAGCCACGCCGCCTGCTCCGCCAGGGGCGCGCCGTGCCAGAACTCGTCGCCCGAGAGGACCGTCCCGGACCCCACGACGGGCGCCTCGTCGGTCGGCGCCCGGAGGTCGACCTCCCCGACTGCCTCGACCGCCTCGCGCGCGAGGTCGCCGTCCAGCGGGTAGACGTAGTCGCGCTCGCGGAACCCGAGGAGGTCGATAGGTCGGCCGTCCTCGGAGTCCCCGTCCGGCAGGCGGTTCTTCCGGTCCCAGTCGACGACGCACTCGCCGATCGAGACGGACCCGAGCGGCCCCGCCTCGGGCGGCCCGCCGGCGATGCCCGCCGTCAGGACGTACGCGTCCGAGACGTCCACCCGGTCGGTCGCGAGCAGGGTCGCAACCGTCGTCGCCGCCTCCGCCTTCCCGATGCCGGTGGGGACGACGCCCACCCCGCCGTCGGTGAAGCGGAGCGGCGCGACGAGCCCCGGCAGGTCGAGTTCCCCGGCGAACGACGCCCCGTCGAGCCACGGCTGAAGTTCGCTGTACCCGAGCACCTCGTGGAACGCCGGGAGGACGACGGCGCGGAGGGCCAGCGGCTCGTCGTTCATTCTTCGACCAGTCCCGGCAGCTCGTCCAGCCCGTCGAGTTCGTGCGTCGGCTCGGCGCTCAGGTCGTAATCGCTCCGGTGGTCGCGCCACAGGAACGCCGAGTCGATGCCGGCGGCGTGAGCGGCGACGACGTCGCCCTCGCTGTCGCCGACGTAGAGGGCGTCCTCGCCCGCGACGCCGAGGTCGGAGAGTGCCCGCTCGATGAAGTACGGTTCGGGCTTCTTGCGGCGGACGTCCTCGACAGTCGGCTGGCGGCCGTAGTACGTCCCGAAGTGCTCGTGGAGGCCGTAGTGGTCGAGGATGCACTCGACGGTCGCGTGCTGGTTCGAACTGACGACGCCCATCGGCACGTCGAGGTCGTCGAGGACCGCCACGTCGTCGTACAGCGGTTTGCGCCCGGCGAGCACCTCCGCCTGCTGTGCCTCGGTGTAGTTCGTGTCGCGGCGGTGCCAGAACTCGTCGGGGTCGAGGTCGTGGCGCGCACAGACCGCCTCCAGCCCGTCGACGGTGACGTGCGAGAGTATCGCCCGCAGGTCGTCGTCGCTCGGGTCCACGTCGAAGGCGTCGAAGGCGTCGCGGGCGGCCCCCCGGAGGACGCTCCAGTCGGTTATCTCCGTGAGGACCCCGTCGTTGTCGAAGACGACCGCGTCGTAGCTCATGGGCGACCCTCGCCGACGTGAGCGAATCAGTCTACCGGACGACGTTCCCGTCGAGGTCCCGCGGGAAGTAGGTCAACTGCTCGGTGCCGTCCTCGGTGATGGCGACGGTGTCGGAGTGACGGTAGCCCTCGTCCTCGGTGTAGAGGCCGGGTTCGATGGTGTAGACGTGGCCGGGTTCCATCGTCCGG
>CAYYSW010000314.1:0-3297 GCA_964474395.1 uncultured Halobacteriales archaeon | reverse complement strand
CACGTCGAAGTCGTCGAGGGCGGCGACGGCCTTCGCGACCTCCTCGCTCATGCTCCCCTCGATTACCGGCGCCACGCTGAGCATCGCGATGACTGTCATACGCGAGAGGACGGACCCTCGGTGGAAAACCGTGCGGGTTGCGAACGGAACCCGAGAGAGAGGGTGAAACAGTCGTTTGTCGCTTGCTACCACACATGTACGTACGGGCGTGATGAGTGCCCATGCACTCGACAGGTCGGACGCTCGCGGTGCTCGGACTCGTCTGCTGTCTCGTCCTCGCCGGTTGCGGCGCCGGCAGCGACGGCGGGGCCGGCGACGTCCCCCAACAGCGGGATGCCGAGACCGACGGTGGTGGGGGTGACGGTGGCAGCGACGGCGGCGCCCCGAGCGAGAAACCGGCGGCCGGCGAGGCACCGACCGGTACCGCGGGCGGCGACGTCCCGGCGTCGCGGACGCTGATACGGACCGGGTCGGCGACGCTGAACGTCTCGGAGTACGACGCCGCGCGGGCGAACCTGACGGCCGCCGCCGCGTCCCACGGCGGGTTCGTCGCCGAGTCCGAGGAGCGGAGCCACGGGTCCGGCGACGACTCTTTCACCACCGGCGTCGTCGTCTTCCGGGTTCCCGCCGGGAACTTCAGCGCGTTCTTCGAGGCGGTGACGGCGGAGGGTGAGGTGCGCTCGGCGACCACCGCCACGGAGGACGTCACCGACCGGCTCGTGGACCTGGGGGCGCGGCTCGCCAACGAGCGCGCTCAGCGCGAGCGGCTCCGGGCGCTCTACGCGAACGCGAGCGACACCGAGGACGTCCTCGCGGTGAGCGAGGAGCTCTCGGCCGTCCAGGGGACCATCGAACGTCTCGAAGCACGAGTCCGAGCGCTGGAGGGGCGGGTCGCGCTCTCGACCGTCACCGTCGAACTCCGCGAGCCACGGCCCGACCCGGGGACCGAACCGGCCGCGAACTGGTACGACACGCCCGTCGTCGAGGCGTTCGTCTCCTCCGTCGGCGGCGTGGCGACGTTCCTCCGGGCGGCGGTGGTCGGGCTCGCGTACGCTCTGCCGTACCTGCTGGTCGTCGGCCTCCCGCTCGTCGGAGGCCTCCTCGCGGTCCGGCGGTTCCGGTACCGGTACCGGTAGACTCCGCCCGCTCCGCGCGGGAACGTTCTTGCGCCGGGCGGACGTGGGGGCGGACATGCCCGAGACGCCCGACACCGACCGCGTGACCGCCAACGGGTTGACCGTCGAGTACCGCCACGCGGGCGACCCGGACGACCGGCTCGCGCTCTGTCTCCACGGCTTCCCCGACGACGCCGGGACGTTCGACCCCCTGCTCGACCGACTGGCGGACGCGGGCTACCACGCCGTCGCGCCGTACATGCGGGGGTACGGCCCGACCGACCGCGCGCCGGACGGCGACTACTCGGCGGTCGCCCTCGGCCGCGACGCCCTCGCGCTCCTCGACGAACTGGACGGGTCGGGGTCGGCGTCGGATAGGGCGGCCCTCGTCGGTCACGACTGGGGCGCGGCGGCGTGTTACGTCGCCGCCGCGATGGACCCGACGGCGTTCGGGTCGATGGCCACGCTCGCCGTCCCGCCGAACTTCGCCCACCGCCTCCGTGAGCACCCCCGGCAGTGGCTCCGGTCGTGGTACATGGCCGCCTTCCAGGTCCCCGGGAGCGAACGCCTCCTCCGGATGGCCGACTACGCGCTGGTCGAGTTCCTCTGGTCGTCGTGGTCGCCCGGCTGGGACTACCCCGAGGCGCGCGTCGAGGCGGTGAAAGACACGCTCCGGGCGCCGGGGACCACGACGGCCGCACTGGAGTACTACCGCCAGTCGCCACCGTTTCGGGCGGGCGGGCCGCCCGCCGAGTTCGACACGAGCGCGCTGGTCCTCTGTGGCGACGAGGACGGCTGTATCGGCCCGTCGCTGTTCGCGGGCGCCGACGATGCCTTCACCGGCGAGTGTCGCGTGGGACGGGTCCGCGGCGCGGGTCACTTCCTGCACCGGGAACGGCCGGACGCTGTGGGGAGGGAACTGCTCGACTGGTTCGCCTGAGCGTCGACGGGAAGCCCCGGGGCCACGGACGACCGGACACCGGTTCGAGCGGCGGTTATTTCCCGGATCCTCGCCAGTGATCCGTATGAACGACGTACTGCCCTCCCCGGGCGAGGACGGCGACGCCCGCCTCGCGCGCGTCGAGGAGGTGCTCCGGGCCGTCGTCCGCGAGGTCCGCGCGGAGAAACTCACATTCATGGCCGGGAGCATCGCCTACCACGCGTTCGTCTCCCTGCTCCCGTTGCTCGTCCTGGTCGTCGCCGTCACCTCGGCGTTCGGCATCTCCCTCGAAGCCGGTCTCACCTCGCTCACGCGCGCGCTGCTCACCGAACAGGCGGGGGCGGCGCTCATCGAGGAGATAGCGCGTTCCGAGCGGTCCACCGGCCTGTCGGTACTCGGGGGAGCGGTCCTCCTCTGGGGGACCCTGCGCATCTTCCGGGGGCTGGACACTGCCTTCTCGGACATCTACGAGTCGGAGGCCGAGAACACCACTCTCGACCAGTTCGCCGACGGCCTCGTCGTCCTCGCGACGTTCGCCGTCGCCATCGTCGCCGCGAGCTACGTCGCCGCCCGCCTCCCGGTGTACGGCGCGGGCCTGCCCGCCGTCCTCCTCCGGGAGGTCGTTCTCATCGTCGGGTTGTCACTCACGTTCTTTCCGATGTACTACGTGTTCCCCGACACCGACGTGAGCGTCGTCGAGGTGATTCCGGGCGTGCTCGTCGCCTCGGTGGGGCTGACGACGTTCGCCACCCTGTTCCAGTACTACGTCGAGTTCTCCAGTCAGGGGTCGAGTTCGAACGTCGTCGCCACCGTCGTCCTCCTGCTGACGTGGCTCTACTTCTCGGGGCTGGTCATCCTGCTCGGCGTCGCGGTCAACGCCGTCCTCTCGAACCGGAGTCGGGACGTGAGTATCGACCCCGTCTTCGGGGGCGTCGCGCGGGGGACCGACCGGCCGCTGGCCGACCGGGAGGCGCTGGTCCGGGACCTCGACCGCCTCGCGCGGTTGCTGGAGGACGACCCCTCGTCCATGACCGTGACCGTGGACGGGGAGTCGGTCGACCTCCACCCGCCGCAGGCGCTCACGGTCGACGAATCGCCGGACCTCGCGTTCGGCGACGGCGCGGTGGCAGTGGAGTTGCGCTGGACGCCGAGCGCGAGGTCCGAGCGAACGGAGTGAGCGAGGACCTCGGAGCGGCGAGCGGGGAGGTACGACCCGCGAGCGGGGCGGTTCAGAGCGAGCGG
>CAYYSW010000313.1:0-3312 GCA_964474395.1 uncultured Halobacteriales archaeon | reverse complement strand
GGAGGACCTGGAGGACGGCTGATGGCCGAGGGCCGGCTGGACGGGGACCTCCCGCTGTGCGACGCGGCGACGGCGGCCGACCGGATACCGGACGACGCCTGCCTCGCCGTCAGCGGCTTCGGGAGCGTCGGCTACCCGAAGGCCGTCCCGCTCGCGCTCGCCCGGGCCGCCGGATGGGACGGCGACGTCGAGACGGGAGTCGACGACACCGCACCGACCGGCGACCGGGACCTCTCGCTGACGGTCATCTCTGGCGGGAGCGTCGGCGACGAACTCGACACCGCCCTCCTGGAGGCGGGGGCCGTCGAGCGGCGCTTCCCGTACCAGGCGCGGGCGGCCGCACGCGAGGCGGCCAACGACGGCTCGCTGGCCTTCCACGACCGGCACATCGCGGGGCTGGGCGACGAGGTGCGGTTCGGCGGCCTCCCGACCCCCGACGTGGCAGTCGTGGAGGCCGTCGCCGCCGGCGAGGACTGGCTGGTTCCGTCCACGTCCGTCGGCCTCACGCCGGCGTTCGTCGCGGCGGCCGACCGCCTCGTCGTGGAGGTCAACCGCGCCCAGCCCCGGGCGCTCGGGGCCCTCCACGACGTCTACCGCCCCGCACCGCCGCCCGACCGCGAGCCGATACCGCTGACCCAGCCCGGCCAGCGCATCGGGAACCCGCGCGTGCGCTTCCCGCCGGAGGACCTCGTCGCCGTCGTCGAGACGGACGCCCGCGACTCGCCGTACACGTTCCGCGACCCGGGACCCCGCGAGGGGGCCATCGCCGCGAACCTCGGGGCGTTTCTGCGCGAGGAAGTCGAGCGCAACCCGGCGTTCGCCGAGACCGTGAACCTCCAGTTCGGCGTCGGGAGCCTCGGGAACGCCCTCATGGGCGAACTCGGGTCGGTCGACTTCGGCGACCGGGACGTGGCGTACTTCGGCGAGGTCATCCAGGACGGCCTGCTCGACCTGCTGGACGACGGCGCGCTCACCGCCGCGAGTGCCACCTCGCTCGCGCTCTCCGCGGAGGGACAGGACCGCCTGTTCGCGGACGTGGAACGGTACGCCGAGGACGTGGTGGTCCGCCCGGCGGACGTCTCGAACAGCCCCGAACTCGTGACCCGGCTTGGCGTCGTCGCGGTCAACAGCGCGCTGGAGGTGGACCTCTACGGCCACGCCAACTCGACGCACGTCGGAGGGACGCACGTCAGGACGGGCGTCGGCGGCAGCGGCGACTTCAACCGGAACGCGCTGGTGTCGGTGACGGCCCTCCCCTCGACCGCGGGCGGCGGGGACGTCCCGCGAATCGTTCCGATGGTCCCCCACGTCGACCACACGGAACACGACATCGACGTCGTCGTCACCGAACGGGGCGTCGCGGACCTCCGCGGTCTCGCGCCGCGCGAACGCGCCGACCTGCTCGTCGAGGAGTGCGCCCACCCCGACTACCGCCCCGCCCTGCGGTCGTACCTCGGCCGGGCGCGCGAGGGCGGCGGGCACGTGCCACACGACCTTCCGTCGGCCTTCGACTGGGAGTAGGTCGGCGGTCGAGAGTCGAGAGTCAGGAGTTGGTCGTCAAGAATCGGGAGTCGAGAGTCGGGTGTCGGCAGTCAGAGGTCGTAGGTCGGCAGTCAGAGGTCGTAGGTCGGCAGTCAGAGGTCGTGGTTCCGAGGGGTCAACCCCCGCGTTCGACCCACCGGAATCTTAAATGCCGGGTGACTGCATGGGACGACAACCCATGCAACGACGGGACACGGACCGGGCGGGCGTGCAGTCGGTCCAGACGATGCTCGACGTCGTCGAGGCTCTCCGCCTGCTCGACGGCGCTCGCGTCACGGAACTGGCCGACGAACTCGACGTCGCGAAGAGCACCGTCCATCGCCACCTCGACACGCTCTACCGGCGGGGGTACGTCATCCGGGAGGGCGACGAGTACCACGTCGGCCTGCGCTTCCTCCGGTTGTCCGAACACGCCCGCGTCCGCCGGCCGGAGTACGAACTCGCCCGCGCCAAGGTGGTCGAACTCGCCCGCGAGACCGACGAGCGCGCCCAGTTCATCGTCGAGGAACACGGCGAGGGCGTCTACGTCCACCTCGAGACCGGCAGTCGGGCCGTCCACACCGACTCCGGCGTCGGCCGACGCATCCCCCTGCACGCCACCGCCGCGGGGAAGGCCGTCCTCGCGCAGTTCGACGACGACCACGTCCGGACGGTCCTCGACTGCCACGGCATGACGGCGTTCACCGACCACACCATCACCGACCGCGACAGGCTGTTCGACGAGCTGGCGGACATCCGCGAGCGGGGCTACAGCGTCAACGACCGGGAGAACACCCGCGGTATCCGGGCCGTCGGTGTCCCCGTCGTCGGTCCCGAGGGGTTCGTCGTCGGCGCCCTGAGCGTCTCCGGGCCCACCCACCGGATGAAGGGCGAGCGCCTCGAATCGACCCTCCCGGACCTCCTGCTCGGCACCGCGAACGAACTCGAACTGAACATCACCTACTCCTGACCGCCGGTCAGTCGGGCCGTTCCATCCGGAAGCGGTTCTCGACGGAGTCGTAGAAGCTCCCTGCGAGACGGCCGACGACGTCCAGTCGTCCGACGTCCACCTTCCCGTCGCGGTCGAGGAGGCCGTCGTCGACGTGTGCGTACACCACCTCGCCCATCACGACGTGGTGGGACCCGACGCGCTGCATGTCGTACAGTTCGCACTCGTAGGCCACCTCGATGCCCGCGACGCGCGGCGGGCGGACCTTCGTCGAGGGGGCGCGGTCGAGGCCGGCGTGGTCGAACTCGCTCTCGTCGCTCGACAGCGAGGCGCTCGTCGCGTTCATCGCCTCGGCGAACGGCGCGGTGACGATGTTGACGACGAACTCCTCGGTCTCCCGGGCGTTGCGGGCGGTGTCGGTCAGTCCGTGGGGACGCACGCCCGGCGCGAACATGAGCACCGGCGGCGAGACGCTCACGACGTTGAAGAAGGAGTACGGCGCGAGGTTGTCCACTCCCTCGGTGCTCGTCGTCGAAATCCAGCCGATGGGCCGGGGGACGACGGTTCCCGAGAGGGTGCGGTACATCGAACGGTCGTGGGTCGAGGGGTCGAGTTCCATGTGGGGCCTGTGCGCTGGGGTCGCTTTCGGCCCGACCGGCTAAACCCTTCGCCTCCGCCGTGTCGTCGTGTGAAAGGAGCGCCAGGGGGACCCCTCGTCCAGAGTGTAACGGCCGTGTCGTCGCCGGGACTCCCTCGTCACGATGAACGGCGACGATACCGGCAGTCGGAGCGTAGACGGGAGGGAAACGCGGAGGAGAGGGAGAGAGAAGAGAGAGCGGAGA
>CAYYSW010000312.1:0-3330 GCA_964474395.1 uncultured Halobacteriales archaeon | reverse complement strand
TCACCAGTCCCCGTTCGGTTTTCCTCCCGTGGTAGATGAGTACTCATTAGCGACCATCGATACAAATCCCTGTCATATGAGCGTACAGCATCCGTCTCGAAGGTGTTTTGACCATATAGAATGTTCGTACATACACTTCTCTTTCTTCTTTATTTCATAGATTTGAGAATAGCCGGCGGCCGGTAGCGCTCTCGTTCCACGAGCTTCCCCCCTCGGGGGTAGAGTTCGGAGCAACCGCATAGATGCTGGAGGACGGCGGGACCATACAGCGCCGCGCACCGGTACGTATCGACCGTTGACGACGTCCGCGGCCTCCGAGACGAGCGGGCCCCGACTGGTACGAGCCTACGCCAGGGTCGCAAGGTGGTCACGGAGGTCACTGCCGGAGATGACGTCGATGCTGTCACCCTTCCGGGCGACGTACTCGACGAGTTCGCGGAACTCCGCGCGCGAGTACTGCTCGTGGAACATCAGCACGCCCAGCGAGCGGTGCTCCGCGACCCGGTCGATCATCCCCTTCGTGCGGTCCATGCCCTTCTCGGCGTTGAACCCACCGACGGTCAGGGGGTTGGTCAGCGAGTAGTTCGTCGTCCGCCCGTCGGCGAAGCCGACCGCGAAGTGGTCCCCGAGGACGTCGAGGCTCTTCGCGTCGTAGGCGCCGTAGGTGTGGACGTACATGTCGGTCCCGCGCTCGATGTCGTTGGCGGCGAACCAGTCGCTCATCGCCTCGATGTCGCGGCGGAGTTCCGCGGGCGAGAGCGTCGTGATGTTCTGGTGGTCGGTCGTGTGGTGACAGAGGTCCCAACCGGCGTCCTGCATGGCGTGGAGGTCCTCGACGGTGAGCCGGTCCGCGTTACCGATGTTGTTCTTCACGACGGCCTCGATGCCGGGGTAGCCGTACTCCTCGAGGACCGGGAAGTACTCGTCGTAGTGGAGCGCGTGCGAGTCGTCGAACCGGAAGATGAGTTTCCCGCGGTCGGGGCGGGGCACCGCACGAAGGTCGTCCAGGTGGAACGAGATCCGACCGTTGTCGGCGGCGGTAGCGCCGATGCGGATAGTTCGGACGTCGGAGAGGTCGGGTGAGCCCACCGTGTCGACGACGGGGATGTCGATACGCTGCCACCCGGCGCGCTTGACGCCGGTGTACGGCGTCGAGAACACCACCCGGTTGCTCGCGTCGGGGGCGTCGGCGAAGAGGTAGAACGTGGGTTCCTCGTCGTTCGGCCGCTGGAAGTTCGCCGCGAACGAGAGCGACGAATCGGTCAGGTCGACGGGGTCGTCCGAGTAGTCGGCGACGAGTTCCGCCCGCCCTCGACCCTCGAAGGAGAGCGCCTGGAGGCCCGCGAAGTGGGTGACCCCGTCGGCCACGAGACGCCCGCCGTTGCGGGCTTCCCAGCGGGCCAGGTTCTCGAAGTTGTCGACGACGCGTCCGGTCGTGATAAAGCGGCCCTGGTACGCCGGGTTCACGTTCGGCCGCTGCTCGACCGTGCGGTCCTCGGCCGGGTCGGGCGTGGCCTCGGGGGTCTCCGTCGGTTCGGGAGTCTCCGTCGCGTCGGGCGTCGTGGGCGTTCCAGGAGTCGCCGTGGGCGTCGGGTCGGGGGCGTCCCCACCGGTGGTGGCGGGACTGTTGCATCCCGCTGCCAGTGCCACTGCACTCGCGATGACGAACTTGCGCCGGGTCGGTCGGTCGCTAGCCATGCCTTCATTCTTTAGTAGAATAATAAAGTTATTATCATTTTACCATCCGGAGAGGGGGCCGACGATACCCCCTCCAGGGGCCTTCCCGATGGGTGAGGTGACCGTCATCAACGGTCGAGCGGGCGTCGAGAGCGGCCGGACGCCGGGTCGAGACGGAACGACGGCTCGATTAGCCCCACCTATCGGACGACCTGCACTCTTGGACCCCCCACTTCCGTCACGGACGAGGAGCATATGACACTGTACAGAAATATCCCTAAACACTGCATTAAGCTCTGACAATGACACAGATAACGAAATACAGGTATTCCTGACATTAGTTGTGGAACTATGAGCTTGATTGACACCCCGCCGCCGGATACGAGAGAGGGAGCGGACGACCCGCCATCGATACTCGTCGTCGCCGACTTCCCCGAGAAGATCGGGCGTACCGAGCGACACGTCAAGCCGCTTGCCGCCAGCGCGGACGTCACGATGGTCTGTATCGAACCGACGGAGGACGTCCCGGACGTCGCCTTCGCGTCGGTGCCGTCGACCGGCATCCGCCCGCTCGACTTGTTGCTGATGTTCGCCAGAGCGCTCCTCGAGGGTGTGCGGGACGACTACGACGGGGTGGCGTCGTTCTCGCTGTTCCCCCACGGCTGTTTCGCGCTGGTCGTCGGGCGACTGTGTGGGGTACCGACCCATCTCGGCATCATCGGTATCGACCTCGACGTCCACGCCAAGGCGTGGTACGGGTCGGTCACCGTCGCGCTGCTCCGGCGGTTCGACGCCGTCTCGGTTCCCGGGACGGTGTACGCCCGCGAACTCGCCGAGCTGGGCGTCCCGGCGAGGACGGTCGAACGGCTGGTCAATCCGATCCCCGAGACCGGATACGACCCCGTTCCACCCACGGCCGAGAAGGCCTACGACTACCTCTGGGTGGGCCGGTTCGCTCCGGAGAAAGACCCCGTCCTGTTCGTCGAGACAGTCGCCGAACTCGTCGACGACGACCCCGACGCCACGGCGGTGATGCTCGGCGACGGGCGCCTCAGACCGGAGGTCGAGCGAGCCATCGCGGACCGGGGACTCTCCGACAACGTCCACCTCGCCGGTTGGGTCGACGACCCGCGAGCGTACTACGCGGACGCCCGCGTACTCGTCCTGACCTCTCGACGCGATGCACTCCCGCTCACGCTCCTCGAGGCGATGACTTCGGGAGTGGTCTGTGTCGCGCCGACGGTCGGGAACGTCCCCGACCTCATCGACGACGGGCGGAACGGCCTGCTCGTCCCCAATCCCACGCCCTCGGAGTTCGCCCGCGCGGCGAAGCGACTGGAGCGGGAACCCGGACTCTACGAGCGACTCGCACGGGCCGCACCGGAGATCAGCGACGAGTTCTCGCCCGAGACTGCCGCCGAGGACTGGCGGTCCATCCTCGTCACGATGGGTGTGACCGAAGCCGACGTGCACGCGCGCGACAGCGCCCTCGATACCGGCCGAGAGCCGCACAACGGTCCGGTTACGCCCGCAACTACCGAAACAAATATAACCAATGAGTGAAGACATTCACTATGATTAACATTAATAGAACCACGATCGGCACGCTCGAATCACGGACTCGAAACGCATACGAGGCAGTCACCGCCGTCG
>CAYYSW010000311.1:0-3374 GCA_964474395.1 uncultured Halobacteriales archaeon | reverse complement strand
GGGAGTTCGCCGTCGCGTTCGGTGACGCCCTCCTCGATGGCCTCCCAGGCGCGACCCTCCTCGAAGAAACCGAGCCCCTCGCTCTGGAGGAACTCGAGGATGGTGAACATGTCGTGGAGTTCCGCCACGTCGATGTCCTCCGGGTCGTAGCCGGACATCTGGTAGGCCTGCTCGCCGCTCTCGACGACGCCGCCCATCGTCGTCGGGTCGGCGCGCTCGTGGACGACGTGGGTGTCCGTCGCGCCGCCGACGCCCGAGACGCGGACGTACTCGTCGGTGTACTCCTCGGCCACCTCGACGGGACAGAACATCAGCGCCGCGCTCCCGTCCGTGATGGGACAGAAGTCGTAGAGGCGAAGCGGGTCGGCCACGATGGGCGACTCCAGTGCCTTCTCCAGAGTTATCTCCTTTTGGAACTGTGCGTTGGGGTTGTCGACGCCGTTCTTGTGGTTCTTGACGGCCACCTTCCCGAGGCTCTCGCGGGGCGCGTCGTACTTATCGAGGTAGAGGCGCGCCGTCAGACCCGCGAAACTCGGCAGGGTGACGCCGTGTTTGTACTCGACGGGGTGGGTGATGGAGGCGATGACGTCCGTCGCCTCGCCGGTCGTCCGGTGGGTCATCTTCTCCCCGCCGACGAGCAGCGTCATGTCGCTCGCGCCGCTCGCGACCGACTGCCACGCCGCGTACATCCCCGCCCCGCCGGAGGAGGAGGTCTGGTCGACGCGCTGTGCGTACGCCGGCAGCACCCCGAGATCGTGTGCGAGCGCGTTCATCACGCCGGTCATGCCCTCGAACTCGCCGCTGGCCATGTTCGAGACGAGGAGGTGGTCGACCTCGTGGGGCGCGACCCCCGAGTCGTCGAGGCACTCCTGGCCGGCCTGCCCCAGCAGGTCCATGACCCACTCTCCCTCGCGGTTGCCGAACTTCGTCATCGACGCTCCGATTATCGCGACGTCAGTCATTCCTCGGCCCTCATGTCGCGAGGATGATTCCGCAGGTGAGTTAAGTGTTGGCGAGTCACGCCGAATTTGCCTACCAGCGACGCGCCCGGCCGGCCATCTTCCACTCCTCGCCCTCGTTGACGCGGCGGGGCATGTCCCCCCGCGAGCGGGCGCCGTAGCGTCCGGCGAGCGACCACCGGTTGGCGGGCCGCGGTCCCTGCCCCTGTGTGGCGGCGGCAGCCGCGAGCTGGTCGTTCAGGTGTGCCCCGATGGCGCAGGCGAGGGCCGCGGCCTCCCCTCGCGTGGCGGTGTCGGGGATGTCCAGCGTCACCGTCCCGGCCTCCGTCGGGAGGTCGACGGTCGTCCCTTCGTCCGTGTGGCTGTCTTCAGGCATATCAGAGCGGGATGTTGCCGTGGTCTTTCGCCGGACTCTCCACGCGCTTGCGTTCGAGGAGTTCGAGGTCCTCGATGAGCCGGCGGCGGGTCTCCTCGGGCTCGAAGATGTCGTCGACGTGGCCCCGCTGGGCGGGCTTGTAGGGGTTCGCGAACTGCTCGCGGTACTCGTCCATCAGTTCCTCGCGTCTCGCCTCCGTGTCCTCCGCCTCCTGGAGTTCCTTCCGGTAGAGGATGTTGACGGCACCCCGCGGGCCGAGGACGGCCATCTCCGCGCCGGGCCAGGCGTAGTTGACGTCCGCGCCGAGTTCCTTCGACCCCATGACGATGTACGCGCCGCCGTAGGCCTTGCGCGTGACGACGGTGAGGAGGGGGACGGTGGCCTCCGCGTAGGCGTAGATGAGCTTCGCGCCGTGGCGGATGATGCCGTTGTGTTCCTGGTCGGTGCCGGGCATGAACCCCGGCGTGTCCACGAGCGTCACGACCGGCACGTTGAACGAGTCGCAGGTGCGGACGAACCGGGCGGTCTTCTCGCTGGCCGAGATGTCGATGGTGCCCGCGTTCGCCCGCGGCTGGTTGGCGACGATGCCGACCGGCCGACCGTCCATGTGGGCGAACCCGACGACCATGCTGCGCGCCCACGAGCCGTGTATCTCGAGGAACGACCCGGTGTCCACCAGATCGTCGATGACGTCCACGACGTCGTAGGGTTTCTTCGCCTCCTGCGGGACGACGTCCGCGAGTCGCTCGCAGTCCCGCGTCGGGTCGTCGTACGGTTCGGCCCGCGGGGGGTCCTCCAGGTGGTTCGACGGGAGGAAGGCGAGCAGGTCCGCGACCGCGTCGAGGGCCGCTTCCTCACCCGGGCAGGCCATGTGGGCCACCCCGGAGGTGCCGGCGTGGGTCTGTGCCCCGCCGAGTTCCTCCTTCGATATCTGCTCGCCGGTGACCGTCTCGATGACGTCCGGCCCGGTGATCATCATGTGGCTGGTGTCCTCCACCATCAGGGTGAAGTCCGTCAGCGCGGGCGAGTAGGTCGCCCCGCCCGCACACGGCCCCATGATGGCCGATATCTGAGGGATGAGCCCCGAGGCCTTCGTGTTGCGCCGGAAGATGCGCGCGAACCCGACGAGCGAGTCGACACCCTCCTGGATGCGCGCGCCGCCGGAGTCGTTCAGCCCGACGACGGGGACGCCGCTCTCGACGGCCTTGTCCATGACCTTGCAGACCTTGTCCGCGACCACCTCGCCGACCGACCCGCCGAGGACCGTGAAGTCGTGGGCGAAGACGAACACCGGCCGACCGTCCACCTCGCCACGGCCCGTGACGACGGCGTCGCCCGGGTACGTCTTCTCGGCCATGTCGAAGTTCGTCGACTGGTGTTCGACGAACGTATCCAGCTCCCGGAACGTGTCGTCGTCGAGGAAGTAATCGATGCGCTCACGGGCGGTCATCTTCCCGCGTGCGTGCTGGCGCTCGATACGGTCTTCCCCCCCGCCGAGGTGGGCCGCCTCGCGTCGGCGGCGCAGTTCCTCGACCGGGTCCTCCGGCGACTCGGTTTGCTGGCCGTCCCCGCTCATCTCACCACTCCATGCCGCCGTTGACGCCGAGTATCTGGCCGGTCATGTAGCTCGATTGCTCGCTAGCGAGGAAGCGTACGATGCCGCTGATATCGTCGACGGTGGCGAAGCGGCCGAGGGGGATGCGGTCGATGATCTTCTCCTGGACGCGTTCGGGGACGACCTCGAGCATATCGGTCTCGACGAACCCGGGGGCGACGCAGTTGGCGGTCGACCCCGAACGGGCCATCTCCAGGGCGATAGTCCGCGTGAACCCGAACAGCCCCGATTTCGTCGTCGCGTAGTTGGCCTGCCCGTAGTTGCCCTGCTGGCCGACCACCGACGAGATGTTGATGAGTCGGCCCTCGTCGGCGCCCTTCAGGTCCTCGAAGAATATCTTGGTGCAGTTGTAGACGCCCCCGAGGTTGACGTCCATCACCCGGTCCCAGTCCTCCCGGGTCATGTTCGCGAACGTCTTGTCGAT
>CAYYSW010000310.1:0-3378 GCA_964474395.1 uncultured Halobacteriales archaeon | reverse complement strand
GCAGGGCGGCGTCGCGGTGATGCTCGTCGGCGAGACCCAGGACAAGAACAAGACCGAGGAAGTGGTCCGCGACGCGATGAACCACCCGCTCCTCGACGTGGACTACCGCGGTGCGACGGGTGGCCTCGTCCACATCACCGGCGGTCCCGACCTCACGCTGAAGGAGGCCGAGGGCATCGCCCAGAACATCACGGAGCGCCTCGAAGCGGACGCGAACGTCATCTGGGGCGCCCGCATTCAGGAGGAGTACAAGGGGAAGGTCCGCGTCATGGCCATCATGACCGGGGTCCAGAGCGCCCAGATCCTCGGCCCGACGACCCAGAAGCAGGCCGACGCCTCCCGCGAGGCCATCGAGGGCACCGGTACCAGCCCGAACGGCTCCACCGCCTCGAACGGCTCCGAGGAGACCTACAACACCGGCGAGACCATCGAGTACGGCGAGACCGACGGCGGCCGCTCGGAGATCGAACAGAACAACGGTCTGGACGTCATCCGATAACTCAGCGAACTGTCTATTATTTTTGCTGTGCCGTCACCCGATTAGCCGCGCAACTATCGAGACAACTCAGCTGATAGGTAGCTATGCGATACTCGTTCGCACACCGGATTCGAGCGTAATACGTCGGCGTTCGGCCCGTTCCTTGAGGGCGGCGTTCATCTGCCAGAAGCCGCGTTCGACGGCGGGGCCGACCCGTCGGTTGATGGGACCGACCAGGACCCCGGAGAACGCCTCCCCGTGGACGAGGTGGGTCGTGTCGCTCTCCCGTTCTTCGAGCGTAAACACGTGTTCTCCATCGTAGAGCCCCGGAACGAGGAGCTTCCCTCGCCAGCGGAGTTCGGTACCGTCCGCGACGAGGACGGTGGGCCGGAACGTCGTCGCCCGTCCGCCCGGCGGCGTCAGCCGGACGGTGAGGCGCTCACCGGTCCGTGGGGCGCCCTCGACGGTCATGAAGGGGTTCCACTCGGGGTAGGCGGCGAAGTCCGTCAGGACTTCCCACACTGTCTCGGGCGGGGCGTCGATGTCGATGGTCGTCTCTAGCCGTTTCATTCGGGGTTGGATGGTCGTCCGAGGAGATAAACCCGACGTGGGGGCTGGCGCCTGTTTACACGCGTCTCAGGCGGCGTGGATGGCCTCGACGAGCTGGCACTTGCGACAGACGTCGCCGGTCGTCGCCGCACCACAGCGTTCGCACTCCGCCAGGTCGGGACCGTCGCCGTCCTCGCCGCGGTAGCGGTCGGCGACGATGCCCGCGAGCTCCTCGTAGCCGGCCATGACCGAGTGGCGCGTCCCGGGGTGGTTCTCCTCCAGTTTCAGGAGGAGCTCCTGTATCTCGCCGCGGTAGGCCTCGCTCGCGTGGGGGCACTCGGTGATGTGGGCGGGGAGGTCCCTGAGGTGGGCGTACAGCGCCACCTCCTTCTCGGGGACGTCACGGAGGGGCTTCGCCCGCGGGACGAACGTCTCGTCGTGGTCGGTTCCGCGCTCCTCGAAGTCGCCGAGTGAGGCGTCGAAATGCTTGGCGACCTGTCTGACGTCCCCGTCGAGGATGTTCATCAGCGCGGTCTGCGCCTCGTCGTCCAAGTTGTGGCCCGTCAGGAGCTTGTCGGCGCCGAACTCCTCGGCGTACTTCGAGAGGAGGTCACGGCGAAAGACGCCGCAGTACGCACAGGGGGCCATCCCCTCGGGGTCGTCGCGGGCCACGTCGTCCATCCGGAGGTCGAACTCCTCCTCGTAGCTGACCACCTCGTGGCGGAGGTCCAGCGACTCGGTGAGTTCGAGGCAGGCGGCGACGGACTCGTCGCGGTAGCCCTCGATTCCCTCGTGGATGGTCAGGGCGACCAGCTCGACCCGCGGGTCGTGGGCGAACGTCTCGTGGAGGAGGTGCGTGAGGACGACGCTGTCCTTCCCGCCCGAGAGGCCGACGACCCACGTCTCGGGGTCCTCCGGCGTGGCGTCGTCCGGCAGGAGGTGGTCCTCGCGGACCCGCCGGCGGACGCGTTTCTCGACGGAGCGACAGAAGTGTGACTCACAGAGGTGCAGCCCCGAGTACGCGGCGTGCATCACCGCCTCGTCGCCGCACTTGTCGCAGTCCATGGGGAGCGTTTCGGGTCGAGCGGGTTAACGCTTCCACCTCGGAGCGCGCGTCGAGAACGAGGCGTCGAACGGGAGCGTCGAAAGAACGGTCAGTCGGTTGTCGTCGCGAGGTCGTCATCGTCGTCATCGTCGTCATCGTCGTCATCGTCGTCGGCGGCGTCGGCGCCGCCATCGTCGTCGTCGCTGACGTTCCCGGCCGTCGCGCGGAAGAGCACCGCGGCGACGAGAAACGCCCCCAGGCAGAGCGCGCCGGCGGCCGCTGCCACCTGAATCCGCTCGTACGCGAGGTTGTACCCGACCATGAGGACGGCGGCGGCGAGGAACACGTCGAGCGGTCGCGGGGCGTAGCGGTCCCGCGCCGACCGGAGCCGCCGGGGGAGGAACGTCACACGGACCCGCTTGCCCACCTTCGTCACCGCCGCGGTCACCGTCATCGCGGCGAGCAACTCGGCGGTCGCGAGCGCCAGGAGCCCCGCTATCCCGGCGAGGAGCGCACTCTGGCCCTGGTACAGCGCAACGACACTACTCATATCGCCCCCCTTGGGATACTCGTCGTATATAGCTCTCGGCCGACAGTCGTGGTTCGTCTGCCGGCCGTTCGCCGCACGTCTGACGCTCCCGCGTCCGACGCCCCTCGCCGCCGGCCGACCGGACCGGGAGACCGGCGCCGGGCAGAAACCGTTTTTCGCGTCGGACGACTACCGCCACCGATGACACCGATGACCGAGTTCTCGCGCGCGGCGGCGGTCGACCGGGTCGAACGCATCGTCGAGGCCGTCGAGTCCGACCCGATGCCGGTGCCCGTCCGCGAGGTTTGGGTGTACGGCGACGTCGCCCTCGGCCTCGACCCCGTCGAACGCCTCGACGTCTACCTCACCAAGGACCTCCTGTTCGGCCGCGAGGGCGACCGGGAGGCGGAGTTCGAGGCCGACCACGGCGTCAAGGGCGTCGGCAAGACCGTCCGCGCCGAGTGGGCCGAGCAGTTCCCCGAGTACCTCCGGGCGAACGACAGCGGGCACGCCGCCCCGGAGAAGTGTCTGGCCGCCCATCTCCTGCCCGACGACGAGCCGGTCCACCTCGAAGTCTGCAACTCCAGTTTCGAGGACAACGTGACCCAGCGATTACAGGGAGCTATCCAGCGCGAGGCCTACGAACAGATTCTGGACCCTCGCGGCGTCTGCCTCTGGGTAGACGGCCAGCGCAGTGACGAATCCCTCCGGAAGTTGCGCGAGAGCGAACTCGCGTTCCCGACGCTCCCGGACGCGCTGGAGATGCTGGGGATGGAC
>CAYYSW010000309.1:0-3382 GCA_964474395.1 uncultured Halobacteriales archaeon | reverse complement strand
GCTCATACCTCCCCCTCCGGCCCCGGGGACTTACCGCTACCGCCCGGGGAGAGCGTTGCGGGGTGCGGACGGCGCTGCTCGGCGGTCACGTCCCCCGCGTGCTGGACGAACGGGCACCCCGACCGCGCGCGAGGGCCGACCGCTACCGGTTCCTCAACTTTCGGGGCAAAACTCTCGGGAAAATACGGACTGTATCACGGCGACACCCCTCCCGGTGTGTGGTAGGATATGAGGGCAAACCTATCGATATTAGGCGTTGATGTCGTGCGGTTTTCCGGAACAGGTCCGTCGTGCTGACTGTGCGGAATTCGCCAGGTGAGACAGGTTTATTACGGTCCCGTGGTTGCGACCGACTACAATGTCCCAAGACACCGAGGGCACGTCGACTGAGTCGGCGGGTCGAGTTCTCGCAGGGCACGTTGCGAACTGAATCCGAGTTTGACAAAGCTCGGATCTTCGACACCACCCTGCGTGACGGCGAGCAGTCGCCGCGAACTTCGTTCTCCTACGACGACAAGCGCGAGATAGCCGCGCTGCTGGACGAGATGAACGTCCACGTCATCGAGGCCGGGTTCCCCGTGAACTCGGACGCCGAGTTCGCCGCCGTCCGCGATATCGCTGAGAGTACGAACACCACCGTCTGCGGGCTGGCACGCGTGGTCGACGAGGACGTGGAGGCCGCGCTCGATTCGGGCGTGGAGATGGTCCACGTCTTCGCCTCGACGAGCGACGTCCAACTGGAAGACTCCATGCACGCCACCCGTGAGGAGGTGGTCGAGCGGTCCGTCGAGAGCGTCCGCCGCGTCAGCGAGGCCGGCGCGGAGGTCATGTTCTCGCCGATGGACGCCACGCGCACGGACGAGGATTTCCTCGTCGAAATCGTCGAGGCCGTCGACGAGGTGGGCGTGGACTGGATCAACATCCCCGACACCTGCGGCGTCGCCACCCCGACGCGCTACATGAAGCTGACCGAACTCATCGCGTCGCACACCGACGGGCGGGTGGACGTCCACACGCACGACGACTTCGGGCTGGCGAGCGCGAACGCGCTGGCCGGCTTCGAGGCCGGCGCCTCGCAGGCGCAGGTCTCGGTCAACGGCATCGGCGAGCGCGCCGGCAACGCCGCCTTCGAGGAGGTCGTCATGGCCGTCGAGAGTATCTACGGCGTCGACACCGGCATCGACACCACGCGCATCACCGAACTGGCGAAGCTCGTCGAGGAGAAAAGCGGGATGCCGATTCCGGCCAACAAGCCGGTCGTCGGCGCCAACGCCTTCTCCCACGAGTCGGGCATCCACGCCGCCGGCGTCATCGAGAACGCCGCGACGTTCGAGCCGGGCATCATGACCCCCGAGATGGTCGGTGCCACCCGGGAGCTGGTGCTCGGTAAGCACACCGGCACCCACTCGGTCCGCCAGCGCCTGCGCGATGCGGGCTACGACCCGACCGAGGAGGAGGTCCGGACCATCACGCGGAAGGTCAAGGACCACGGCGCGGACAAACAGCAGATCACCGACGAGGTCCTGGAGGAGTTCGCCGAGGGCGTGGGCGTCGACCGGGAGCGAGAGCGAGTCACGGAGGGGCAGGCCTGATGAACTCCCCCTCGGGTTCTCCACGCGGTCAGCCCCGGCTCCACGTCCGGGGTCGGTTCCGAACCCACCGCCGGAACACGGCGGGACGGGACCGGCGGGACCCGCGGGTGACGGGCGAAACTTGCCCATCGGGTAACCCTTATCACCGGGCGGATGCACGGGCCGATAATGACGTTCACCGGCGCTTCCGGCACGCCCGCCGCGAGCGCCGCGCTCGTGATTATTGTAGGGGCCGCCTAGCCCCTACACCACCCCTCTCCTGTCCGGCCTTCGTATCGCGTTTCGACCGACCAGCGACACCACCCATGCGAGGAACATCATGAGCGAGCGCGCGAGCGCCACACCTACCGACGCGGACGCAGACGAGGACGCGTCCGCGACCGGTACCGACGACCGAACGGAATCGACAGCGAACGAGACGGCCGAGGACACGCGGACGGCGAGCGGTCGCCCCGTGACGACCGGCGCGCAGTCCGTCGTCGCCGCCCTCGAAGCGGCGGGCGCCGAACACGTCTTCGGCGTGCAGGGCGGGGCCATCATGCCCGTCTACGACGCCCTGTACGACGCGGACCTCACGCACGTCACGATGGCCCACGAACAGGGCGCCTCCCACGCCGCCGACGCCTACGGGCAGGTCACCGGCGAACCGGGCGTCTGCATGGCGACGTCGGGGCCGGGGGCGACGAACCTCGTCACCGGCATCGCCGACGCCAACATGGACTCCGACCCGGTCGTCGCGCTGACCGGTCAGGTGCCGACGGACTTCGTCGGCAACGACGCCTTCCAGGAGACCGACACCATCGGCGTCACCCGACCCATCACGAAGGCCAACTACTTCGCCAGCGAGTCCACCACCGTCGGCGACACCGTCGGCGAGGCGTTCGAACTCGCGGGCGCGGGCCGGCCGGGGCCGACGCTGGTCGACCTCCCGAAGGACGTCTCCAACGGGGAGACCGACCGCGGTCCGGAGCCGGGAGAACTGCCCGAGTACTACGAGGTGCCCGAAGGGGCCGACGAGGAGACGGTCGAGGCCGCCGCGAGCGCTCTCGCGCGCGCCGAGAAACCCCTGATACTCGCAGGCGGCGGCGTGACGAAAGGCGACGCCAGCGGGGAACTGCGCGCGTTCGCCACGGACCACGGCATCCCCGTGGTCACGACCATGCCCGGTATCGGGACGTTCCCGGAGGACCACGAGCTCTGCCTGTCGTGGGCCGGGATGCACGGCACCGGCTACGCCAACATGGCCATCTCGCACACCGACTGCATGCTCGCGGTCGGGACGCGCTTCGACGACCGGCTCACGGGCGGTATCGAGACGTTCGCGCCCGACGCGGAGGTCATCCACGTGGACATCGACGAGGCAGAGATATCGAAGAACGTCCACGCCGACTACCCGCTCGTGGGCGACGCGGCCACCGTCATCGACCAGCTGGACGAGACGCTCCCCGCGGCCTTCGAGGCCACCGGGACCGACAGCGACTCCTACGCCGGGTGGCGCGAACAGTGCACCACGTGGAAAGAGGAGTACCCGATGGACTACGAGGCGCCCGACGACCAGCCGGTGAAACCGCAGTTCGTCGTCGAGGCGCTCGACGAACTGACGCCCGACGACACCATCGTCACCTCCGGCGTCGGCCAGCACCAGATGTGGGCCTCCCAGTACTGGACGTTCCGCCACCCGCGGACGTGGATCTCGAGCCACGGGCTGGGGACGATGGGCTACGGCCTGCCGGCAGCCATCGGCGCGAAGGTGGCCGCCCCCGACCGCGACGTGGTCTGCTTCGACGGCG
>CAYYSW010000308.1:0-3386 GCA_964474395.1 uncultured Halobacteriales archaeon | reverse complement strand
TACGCCGCCGTCCAGTGGGTCGCCGAGCACGCGGACGAGGTCGGCGCGGAACCGGGGTCGCTCGCGCTCGTCGGCGACAGCGCCGGCGGGACGCTCGCGGTGGGCGTCTCGATGCTGGCCAGGGACCGGGGCGGGCCGCGAATCGACTTCCAGGCGCTCGCGTACCCCGCCGGCGCCCACGACTTCGGGACGGACTCCTACGCGGAGAACGCACAGGGACTCTTCCTCACCCGGAAGGACATGGAGCGGTTCTGGGACGGCTACCTCCCCAGCGACGCCGACGGGCGCCACCCCTACGCCTCGCCGCTGCGGGCGGGGGACCTCTCCGGTCTGCCACCGGCGTTCGTCCTGACCTGCGGGTTCGACCCGCTTCGCGACGACGGCCGGGCGCTGGCCGACCGACTCGCCGACGCCGGCGTCCCCACCCGCCACGTCGAGTACGACGACATGATACACGGCTTCCTGACGATGCTCGGCGACCCGGGCCTCGACCGGGCGCGTGAGGGTATCGAGGAACTCGCGGGGGCGCTCCGCGAGGGACGGGGCCGGTAGCCGAGAGCGGCAGGTACGTTTTAGTCATCACCGTGGCTGGTAAGGACACACATGGGATACATCGTCAGGATGCCCAAGCTGGGCCTGGAGATGGAGCGGGGGACGCTCCTCGAATGGGTGGTCGAGGAGGGCGCGTCCGTCGAGGAAGGCGACCTCGTGGCCGAGATAGAGTCCGAGAAGAGCATCGGCGAGGTGGAGGCCCGGGAGGACGGCGTCCTCCGGGTCGTCTACATGGCCGTCGACGAGACGGTCCCGCCGGGAACCCCGATGGGCATCGTCGCGCCGCCCGACGAGGACATCTCGGACCTCGAAGCGGAGGCCGAGGCCGACCTGGAGGGCGAGGCGGACGAGGGTGGGGATGCGCCGGAACCGGCCGACGCCACCGCCGGCTCCGAAGCCGAGAGCGCCACGAGCGCGGCCTCCGCCGGGAGCGCGTCGGGTGGAAGCGCCTCCGCCGAGGCACAGTCGGTGAAGGCCTCCCCCCGCGCGAAGAGCCGTGCGGAGGAGCTGGGCGTGGACCTGACGGGCGTTGACGGGACGGGGCCCCAGGGCGCCATCACGGAGGACGACGTCGAGGCCGCCGCCGACTCCGGGGCCGGCGGGGGCGGGAGCACCGCCGAGGACGTCAAAGCCTCCCCCAGAGCGAAGAGCCGTGCGGAGGAGCTGGGCGTGGACCTGACGGGCGTCGACGGGACGGGGCCCCAGGGAGCCATCACGGAGGACGACGTCGAGGCCGCCGCCGACTCCGCGGGAGGCCGGGCGGACGGAGTGGCGACCGGCGAGGTCCGGTGGGCCGAGGCGCGAAGCGCCGACGAGCGATACGAGCGGGTGACGGCCGTCGCGGACCCGGCAGCGGCGACGGCGCTCGTCGAGACGACCGACGCCGTCCGCAACGCCTTCGAGGAGGACGTGACGATGACGGACGTCCTCCTCGTCGTCGCCGCCGAGGCCCTCGGGGACTGCCCGACGGTCAACGCCACGTTCGCCGAGTCCACCCACCACCTTCAGGAGTCGGTCGACGTCGCACTCGTCGCCGGCGGCGGGGACGACGAGAACCCCACGGTGGGTGTCCTCGAAGGCGTTCAGGGGCGGTCGCTCGGTGACCTCGTGGAGGCGCGGCGCTCGCTGGCGGACGGCGACGGCCCGCGACCCTCGTTCACGCTCGCCAGCGCGACCGACGGCGAGCCGGGGGGTCGGCTCGTCAACCCCCCGACCGTCGCCGCTCTCGTCGTGGACCCGTCGGGCCAGCGGGCGCTCCCGGGCGAGGACGGCGTGGACCTCCAGCCGCTCGTGCGCGCCGGCCTGACCTACGACACCCGCGCGATAGACGAGAGTGACGCACGGCGCTTCCTCGACAGCCTGTTCGACCACGCCGAGCGCGCCCCCGAGGTCGTCCTCGGGACGTACCGAGGCGTCGAATAAGGGGACGAACGGTCCGTCGGGCGCCGGTCGTTACGACCTGTCGCCGACCAGCGCGCCCGCGTCGGCGGCCGCTTCCAGCGCGGCGTCGACGTCCACCAGTCGCGGCCCCCCGGCGACGGGCGTCACCTCGACGTGGGCGTCGACCAGCTCCACCTCGCGTTCGCCGTCGGCGCCGACGACGCAGTCGGTCACGTCGAACGTCGCCGCCTCGCCCCAGTCCAGCGGGCGGTGGTCCTCGACCCCGATCCGGGAGGTCATCCCGGGCGTGACGATAGCCCGGACGCTCCGCGGGGTGGTCCCGGGGTCGCCGAGTCTGAGGGCCGCGCCGCCGGGCGCCGAGGGGGCGAGCGGTTCGACGCAGCCGGCGATACAGGTCAGACCGATGTCGCCGGGATGGGCGCGGGAGACGACGCCCCCGAGCAGTTCGGCCGGGTCGATGACCGCGCGCGTCCCGACGAACGAACGGTCGGTGAACTCGACTGCGGCCAGCCCCGACAGGGTCTTCTCGCCGACGACGTCCTCCGCGCGGAGGTCGATGCGGCCGTGACGGTCGGTCACGCTCCCGGGGTCAACCGCGCGGGTGGCGACGAGTGCGGCGGCCGCGCCGGCGACGGTGCCGTCCACCGCCGTCGGCACGACGTTGTTCGTCCCCGTCGAGACGCTGACGAGGGGGACGTCGCCGAGTTCGAGGGACGCGTCGCGGGTCGTCCCGTCGCCGCCGAGGACGACGACGCAGTCGGCGTGCTCCCGGAAGTGGGCGGCGGCCCGCCGGGTGTCGGCCGCCGACTCCTCGATGGGCATGTCGACCTTCTCGACCCCGACTTCTGGGGGTGATTCCTCGGCAACGTGGTCGGCGATGCCCGCCCGGTCGGGCATGACCGTCACCGACGGCGGGTCCTCGGCGAGGGTCAGGCCACTGGCGACACACTCGGCGACCCGACGCTTCGCGTAGTTGTCGACGACGCTCGCGCCGCCGGTGAGCCGCCGGATGTCCCGTCCGGCGGCGGGGTTGACGATGAGTCCGACGCGCGCCACGCGGGACTCAGGCTATCCGCTCGATGGCTTCACGGACCCCGTCGGCGTCGGGGACGACCTCGTCCTCCAGCGGCGGGCTGAACGGGATGTGCGTGTCGGGCGTCCCGACGCGCTGGATGGGCGCGTCGAGGCTGTAGAACGCGTTCTCCATGGCTCGCATGGCGACCTCGGCGTGGACCCCGTAGGAGACGGGGCTCTCGTCGGCGACGACGAGTCGGCCCGTCTTCGAGACGCTGTCGACGATGGTGTCGGTGTCGAGGGGGTACAGCGAGCGCGGGTCGATGACCTCGACGCTCACGTCGCCCGAGAGCTCCTCTGCGAGATCGAGCGACTCGCCGACGAGCCGCTGGGTGGCGACGACGGTGACGTCCTCGCCC
>CAYYSW010000307.1:0-3395 GCA_964474395.1 uncultured Halobacteriales archaeon | reverse complement strand
GACGCCTTCAGCGAGTGGTTCGCACAGCTCTGGGCGGAGTCGCTCGGCAAGGACGGCATGGGTCAGACGCCGGTCCGGGCGCTCGGCGCGACCGACCAGCACTCCCAGCTCCAGCTGTACCGCGCCGGCCGCCACGACAAGCTCGTGACGCTCGTCCGCCCCGCGGAGCGTCCCGACTGCCCCATCCCCGAGACGGACGTCGAGGGCCTCTCGTATCTCGGCGGGTCGGGCCTTGGCGACCTCCTCGACGCGGAGTTCGAGGCGACGGAGGCGAGCCTCGCGGCCGCGAACCAGCCGAACGTCCGCCTCGAACTCGACCGGGTCGACGCCGAGGGGGTCGGCGAACTGCTCTACGCGATGGAGGCGGCCTGTGTCCTCGCGGGCGAACTGATGGGCGTCGAGACGTTCACCCAGCCCGCCGTCGAGTGGGGCAAGCGCGCCGCCCGCGGGCTGCTCGGCGGCGGCGACTTCGAGGAAGCCGACGCTGTCGCCGACAAGGAGCGACTGGACGTCCAGTAACGGCTCGCAAGACCTATTCGGCGCGCTCGTGTACGTGGGGGCAATGACGACCGCAACGAGGGGGGAGAGATGAGCGAGTGGTCCCTCCCGGGGGGAACAAGCCGGCTCCAGGAACTCCTCGTCGCCGCGACGCTCGCCATCGGCGCGTACGCCGCCGGCAACGTCGTGTTGCTCGTCCTCGCCTCGCTCGCCGAGTCGGTCGGCGTCCAGATATTCAACCGCCCCGACCGGCTCGTCATCCTCGGGACGCTGGCCCTCCAGGGCATCGGCTTCGGCGGCGCGGCGCTGGTCTACCTCTCGAACGCCGACCGGGGCTGGGAGCTCATCCGTGTCTCGGTCCCCAGCCTGCGGACGCTCGCCGCCGTCGTGGGCGGCTACCTCCTGCTGGTCGCGGCGTACTTCGGCATCAACGTCCTCTTTACGGCCCTGGAGGTGCCCATGGCGTCGAGCGACATCGTCCAGACGGGCTTTCAGAACCCCGACCTGCTCCTCTTGCTCATCCCCCTGTCGGTCCTGCTCGTCGGCCCCGCCGAGGAACTGCTCTACCGCGGGGTGATTCAGGGACGCCTCCGCACCGTGATGGGACCGACGTACGCCATCGTGATGACCAGCGCCCTGTTCGCGCCCATCCACATCTTCGGGCTGAGCGGGTCGCCGCTGGGCGTCGCCGCCATGCTCGGCACCGTCTTCTTCCTCTCGCTGTTCCTCGGTGCGCTGTACGAGTACACCGGTAACCTCGTCGTCCCGGCGCTGGTCCACGGCCTCTACAACGCTACCCAGTTCGTCTTCGCGTACCTGCAGGTCACTGGGACGATGGGGTAGGCGTCGTCGCGTCAAACGCGTCAAAGCGGCGGCACCGTTCCCAGTCTGACAGGAGTCTGACGGATACTTATCACCCCCCGCCGCCAAGGTCGGGTATGCGGCGGTACACGCTCCTGTGTGAGGACGAACTGGTCCGACGGGTCGAGTCGCTGGCGGCCGAGTACGACATGACCCAGGAGGCGGTCCTCCGGCAGTTGCTCGATGCGGGCCTCGACTCCGTCGAGGGACTCGACTGACGAGTAGCGACTACCGCATCCGGCTCAGGTCGCTCCCGCAGATGGGACAGCGCCCCTCGTCGGAGTCGAAGGTGCGTCCGCAGCCCTCACACTTGAACCGCCACGAGCGTTCCTCGGAGATACCCTCCCGGCCGATGGTCTCGACGGGGACGTCGAGGCTGCCCGCGACGTTCTGCATCGCGTAGTCGTCGGTGACGAGCGTCGCGCCGAGTTCGAGCGCCGCCGCGAGGAGGCGGACGTCCGTCTCCGAGAGCGTCCCCCGGTCGCCGGTGTTCGAGGCGACCTGCCGCACCCGGGCGACGGACTGCTGGTCGGGGACGTGGACGCGCATCCCCGATCCCTCCTGTGCGTCGAAGCGGAAGCCGCTCTCGTCGTTCAGTTCCTCCCTGACGCGGGGAACCGACGCGGTGGTGTCGTCCGTCTCGTACCCCCGGATGAACGCCGAGGCGTCGAGGACTCGCATCAGCGACGGATGACGATGTGGTCCTTGACCGCCTGCACGCGGTTGACCGGGACCATGTAGCGCCCGAAGTCGTTCTTCGTGAAGCTCGACTCGCGGACCCCGTCCTCGGGGTCGACGACGAGGTCGTGGAGCTCCCCCGTCTTGAGGTCCATCGTGATGTTGTACAGCTGGCCCAGTTTCGCCCCGTCGGACCCGATGACGTCCTTCCCGGAGAGGTTCTCCGCGAGTATCTCAGGCATACCCCTCCTTCCGAGTGTACTCACATAAAATCCGCGGGGTCGGCCGGTAGCTCCCGGGGACTCGGTTTCGGGCCGGATTCGGGCCAACGTTGATACACCGTCCGCTCCGGACGAAAGTATGGACAGACGAACCCTCCTCCAGCGCGCCGCGGCCCTCGGGGCGGTGGCACTCGCGGGCTGTACGAGCGACGACCCGTCCAACGGCGGGACGACAGACGGTGCGTCGGGGACGACAGAGGCCACGGGGACCACGTCGACTGCCGCGACGACCAGGGCTCCGACGACGGCTGAACCCACCGACGAACCGACGACCGGGTCCGCGACGCGGACCGACGACGGGGCGGGTGCCACGACGACGGAGGCCGATACGCCGACCGACACGTCTGCGGAGACGCCGACCGAGACGCCGACGCCACCCCCCGACGACTCTCCGCAGGACACGGTGACGGTCACGGTGGGGGCGAACGGGCGTGCGCGGTTCTCGCCCGAGTCGTTTACCCTCGCGGAGGGCGGCACCGTGACGTGGGAGTGGGCCGGGGGCGGGCACAACGTCGTCCCGGAGCGCCAGCCCGACGGCGCGGACTGGACGGGGAGTCCGGGCGGGGCGTCGACGACCCACGACGCGGGGTACACCTACGAGGCGACGTTCGACGCCGCCGGCGAGTACGAGTACTACTGCAGTCCACACCGCGGCATCGGGATGACCGGGTCGTTCACGGTCGAGTGAGCGACGTCCGCCCGGTTCTGAAAGACTTAACCGCCGGCGCGGATAGCTTGGCGTAAGGGGTTTTTCTATGTCGGACACGGACACCACCACCGACCCGAACGCGACGGGCGAACTCAGGACGCCCATCGTCGCGGTGCTCGGGCACGTGGACCACGGGAAGACGAGCCTCCTCGACAAGATCCGCGGGTCCACCGTGACGTCGGGCGAGGCGGGCGCTATCACACAACACATCGGGGCGACGGCCGTCCCCCTCGACGTCATCTCGGACATCGCCGGGAGCCTCGTCGACCCGACGGACTTCGACCTGCCGGGCCTGCTGTTCATCGACACGCCGGGCCACCACTCGTTCTCGACGCTCCGTTCGCGCGGCGGCGCGCTCGCGGACATCG
>CAYYSW010000306.1:0-3398 GCA_964474395.1 uncultured Halobacteriales archaeon | reverse complement strand
CGGTCTCGGCCTCGAGGTTGCGCAGCGCCCCGTCGAGGTCGGTGAACGACAGCCCGACCCGCCCCTCGACCACGCTGCCTGCGGGGAAGTCGGCGACCACCCCGGTGTCGGCCACGGTCGCACCGACGGCGATCGCCTCGCCGGCCATGGTCGTGACGGCCGTGGGCGCGTCCGCGAAGCGCAGGACGCCGAAGACGGTGTGGTCGGGGCCGTCCTGGTCGACGGTCATCGCCAACGTGCGCTCGTCGAGCAGGGTCACCGACGACGGGCGGTACCCCTTCAGCGACCGCGACGCGTCGACCACGACCCGTGCCCCGACGCCTGCCGGGTAGGTGTAGCGGTGGTAGGCGACCCGCTCCGTCGCGGTCAGCTCGGCACGGATCGCCCCGCGGAGCAGCGTCGCGGCGTAGTAGCCGGGCTCGGCCACCTGCGTGGCGGTGTCGTAGGGCTGGCTGTAGGCCGGCACGGGCTGCGGGTAGCCGGCCCGTGCCGGGTCCTCGGCCAGCACCTCGCCGGTGACCGGCAGCATCGGGAAGACCCCGGCCTGGTAGACCCCGGCCGACATGTGGGTCTGGGAGAAGCCCGTGATGACCCGGTTGTGGAGGTAGTAGCCGCCGTAGGCCAGGGGCCCCTCGGTGTCGGGCCCGGGTGATGCCATCCCGTGCGGCAGGACCGGTCCCGGGTTGGTGAATCCCGGGGGCGTCGACCCGATCAACGGGTCGACGTACGCCGTGAGGTCGCCCTCGGACGCCGGTGCGACGACCCCCGGCGCCGGCGTGAACCCGATGACGCCTGCGACCAACGCCAGCATGCCCGCTGTGACGCCGAAGCGGCGAACTTGTCCGCCCGGCGTCACAGCGCACCTCCGTTGGTGTTGCCGAACGCGTCGGTGACGTCCCCGGGCAGGACGGTCGCGGTGTCCCCCGACCGCAGCCGGGTGGGGGCCCGCCACACGCCCGGGGCGGTGGGCACTGCCTCCACGCGTTCGGTGGTGCCGTCGGCGCGGGTCACGGTGACGACCACACGCGCTGCCTCGCCGGTGTCGATCCACGGCCGGAACCGGCAGAAGCGGCAGTAGAACTCGTCGTCCTCGGTGCCCGCCCGGTAGGTGAAGCGCTCGCGCTCCCCGTCGATGAACGAGAACGACGACTCGTAGGTGTCGGGGTAGTCGATCGGACCGAACGTGTAGGTCGAGGCACCGTCGTCCATCGACACCTCGGTCCGCGGCCCGACCTCCACGACCGTCACGCCGCTGTTGGACGACACGTCGGCGGTGATGCCCCGCCACACGTCGACGGTGAACGGGTCGGACTCGAGGTGGTAGGGCGTGACCTCGCCGACGCCGCTGCGATGGTGGCCGTCGACGACGAAGCGGTAGGTCCCGGCCGGCGTGGCGCGCACGGAATCGCCGCCCACCTCGGGCAGCGACAGCCCGGAGGCGAACGCCTCGAAGTTCGCGGTCCACGTCCACTCGTACTGGCCGGCCTCGATGGCGGCCGCGTCAGCGGGTGTGGGGAAGTCGACACGCAGCTGGACCTCGCCGTCCTGGTCCCCGACGACCTCCCAGGTGCCGTCCGGTCGTTGCCGCTCGACGACCACGTGGGGCAGGTCGGTCCAGTTGGAGCCGCCGACCCACGTCACCTCGGTGGCGTCGAAGCGCTGGATGTCCCCCGGCTGCGTCGTGATGCCGGGCGTCCCGCCGTCGGGGCGCAGCGCCGCGTCGTAGACGTCGGTGTGGTTGGCCGCGAGGTGGCCGAGCGTGCGCGCGAGGCTGTCGGCCCGTGCGGACTCGGCCTGGTAGGCGAGGTCCTGCGGTGTCGTGGGGTACGGCTCGTCGCCGTTGAGCTCGGCGGCCAGGCCGACGAGCCGGTCGGCGAGGAAGTCGGCGCCGTGCAGGCCCAGGCCGTTGAGCGCCTTGCGGTAGTGCTCGTGGGCCCGCATCTCGCGGTAGCTCGGCACGTAGCCGAAGTAGTCGTTGGCCATGCCGGCGGCGATGACCATGCCGTAGCCGTGCTCGGTCCGCTGCTCGTGGCGGAAGTTGCCGAAGATCGCTGCCGGGTCGGACGCCTCGGACTCGCCGAAGGCGCTGGCCGCGTCGGTCTCCCACTCCCCCGCCGTGTTGCTGATCTGGGCGCGCATGCGCTCGACCGCCTCCGCGGGCACGTCGGGCAGCACGGTCGTGCCGCCGGTGCGCGGGTCGGCGCACGACGCCGTGCCCTCGGTCGCGCCGGGCTGGCACCAGTCGCCGCCATCGGGGCGGGTCAGTGCCTCCCAGTCCCAGCCGACCCACAGCGTGTCCGGGTCGCGGTCCAGGCGCGTCTGGATGTTGAGCGCCGTGTCGGTGAACTGCTCGCAGGGGCAGAAGGTCACACCGAGGTCGCCGATGCGCATCACCTGGATGTGCACGGCTGCGGTCTCCTCGACCGCGGTGAAGGCCGTCCCGGTGTAGCTGTCGGGGATCGGCACACCGGCGGCCTTGAGCTGGTCGTACAGCTCGGCCTCGTCGACGGGTGTGGCATCCACGACCTGCTCGCCGTACTCGTCCGCGCCGAAGTTCTCGCAGTCGGGGAAGCCGAGGATCGGCGCCTGCGGGTTGCCGTGGAACAGCTGGCGGGTGTTGCAGTTGGAGACGCCCGGTGCCGGGCGCATCGCCGGCGGCGCGAACCGACGCGACAGCGAGTCGACCGTGAACCCGGTCGTGAGCGGCACCAGCGCGACGGGCGAGGTGCTGTGGGTGGACGGGCCGGAGACCACGCCGGTGGCCCGCTCGTCCTCGATGGAGGCCACGGCGGCGACCGGGTCCCATTCGACGACCGCGCGCTCCTCGTGGATCGCGTCGATGGCCTGCGTGATGGCGTCGGCCCACAGCCGCGCGCCGTGGTCGAGCTGCTCGAGACCGTTGTCCTGGAACTCGCGGCGCTCGTGCGGCTCGTGGACACGGGTGTCCTTGTGCGGTCCGGAGCTGCCCGTCTCGCGCTGGCTCATCACGGTGGTGGTGCCGAGCTCGCGGTCGACCAGCCGCATCGTGGCGTGGGTGATGTCACCGTTGACGACGTCGTAGCCCCAGGTCCACTCCGGGTGCAGGCCGAGGGTCACCCAGTTGATGAACGGCTGGGGGTCGTCCGGGTCGGTGACGTCGTCGAAGACGACGACCGAGAGCTGGCCGGTGACGTGCGAGTAGGGCTGGCCGGCGGGCGTGCCGTCCAGCGCCACCTTCGGGCCGTAGGTGTGCGACTGGATCTCGTTGAACGGCACGGTCGCGGCGCCCATGCGGACCGGGCGCATGTCGCTGGCCGCCTCGACCACCGCATCGGCCATCGCCTGGGCGTAGTACTCGAAGAAGCGGATGTCGAAGACGTCCTGGAAGATCCAGGTCCCCCAGGCGGGCGTGGAGTAGA
>CAYYSW010000305.1:0-3398 GCA_964474395.1 uncultured Halobacteriales archaeon | reverse complement strand
CCGAGTGGTCGAGGTGGGCGTGGGTCAGGACGACCGCGTCGATGGTGTTCGCGCCCGCGCCGAGGGCCTCGGGCACCTGGAGGTAGGGCACCTCCCCCTCCGCGCCGGGCTTGTCCCCGCAGTCGATGAGGACCCGCGTCTCGGGCGTCGAGAGGATGAACGAGGCGCGACCGACCTCCCGACAGCACCCGAGGGTCGTGATGCGCACCCACTCGTCGTTGGACATCTCCTTGCGGTGGATCTGTCGGCCGACGCGTTCGAGGATGTCGCGGCGCTCCTCGCGTTCCTGTTTCAGGAAGTTCCGGACGTTCGAGACCGTCGAGGACTCGATGGGCGGCGTCCGGACGACCTCCGGCGTCCAGCCGACGCGCTGGGTTATCTCACGGAGGGTGGATCCGTGCCGGCCGATGACCATCCCCGGCTTCTCGGCCTCGATGACGACCTCGCCGGTGTCGACGTGGAAGTCGAGGTCCGTGACGCCGGCCTCCTCGGGGATGACGCTCCGTATCTCGGCTTCGGCGTCGGTCGGTCGCGAGAGCACGTCCGGGTCCGGCCGGACCGTGATGCGCTTCCGGAGTTTCCCCGCCAGCGTGCGGATGAGGTCGCCGTTCTGCGCGAACTTCTTCGGGTCGCGCGTGTAGATGACCAGCTCCGGCCCCTCGTAGGTGACGTCGGAGATGGAGATATCGTTGGGAACTTCTTCGGTGATCTGTGCTTTGAGTTCGTCGAGTTGCTTCTCTACCGTGCTCATATGTGGCTCGAAAAGGCGGGGTTCCGGGTCGCGCCGATGCCACTCGCACGTCCGGCCCGCCGCCGGACCTCGGGAACCAGCCCAGGGACGAAAGAGTAGGTCATGCTAGGGAGTCGTGACCGTTGATACGGCCCGGAAAACCCGCGTTATCAGGGGCTATACCTCCACGGTTATAAAAGCCTTCGCAAAACCCACGTCGGTTCCCCGAGATGTCCGGCCATGCGTCTCACCCCCGACACCGTCCGCGAGCAGTACGAGTTCGTCCGCGAGCGCCCCGTCGCCCCGCTCATCACCGACGTCAGGGCGGCCCTCGGCGAACAGTTCGACACCGACGTCGCCCCCGTCTCCGAGGAGGAGTACCGCGCGGAGGTCGACGCCGTGTTCGCCGACGGCGACCGGGCGGTGAACGTCGCCGCGTTCGTCGCCATCCTCCGCGAACTGGACGTCGAGGGCGATTACCCCGGGTTCGTCGTCGACGAGCTGCTGGGACGGCAGCTCGCGGCGACCATCGCGGGCGGCCAGCCGCTCGCACTGCTCGCGGAGGCGACCTTCCACTTCGCGGACGTCCACACCGACAGCCCCGAGGGCGAGGCGGGCACCGACGACCTCGACGCGGCGCTCGCGGCGGGGTTCCAGACCCGGCTTCCGGGCTGGGAGTGGCAGGAGTCACCGAGTCCCTTCGCGGTGGAGTGAGGCGGTGGCCGGAACCGAGGGCGGTTTGTGTCCGCCCGCGAACCCTGGGGTATGAGTACGCTCCGGCCCCGACGCGCCTCCTTCCTCGCCGGCGTGCGGGCCGTCGCCCCCATCACCCTCGGTATCGTGCCGTTCGGCCTCGTCGCGGGCGCCGCGGTGGTCGCCGCCGGCCTTCCGCCGCGCATCGCCCTCGGAATGTCCGTCGTCATCTTCGCGGGCGCCTCGCAGCTGGCGGCCGTCGAACTCATCGAGGCGGGCGCGCCGGCGCTCGTCGTCGTCGCCACCGTCCTCGTCGTCAACCTCCGCATGATGATGTACAGCGCCTCCATCGCACAGTACCTCGACCGGCTGGGCCTCTCGCGGCGCTTCCCGCTCGCGTACCTCCTCACCGACCAGGCGTACGCCCTCTCGGTGGCCCGGTTCGAAGCGGAGGGGAGCGTCTCCCGGGCGTGGTACTACCTCGGCACCGCCCTCCCGCTGTGGGTCGTCTGGCAGGTGTGCACCGTCGTCGGCGCGGTCGCGGGCGCGAACGTCCCGTCCTCGATACCGCTCGGGTTCGCCGTCCCGCTGACGTTCCTCGCGGTGCTCGTCCCCGCCTTGAAGGGCCGCTCGACCGGGACCGCCGCGCTCGTCGGGGGATGCGTCGCGCTGGGGCTGGCGTGGCTCCCGTTCAACCTCGGCCTGCTCGCGGGCGCGACGGCGGGCATCGCTGGCGGCGCCCTCGCGGAACGCCGCTGGGGGGTGGACGATGCGTGAGGCGACCCTCTGGGCGGTCATCGTCGCCGCCGGCGTCGGGACCTTCCTCATCCGCGTGTCGTTCCTGCTGGTGTTCGAGCGCGTCGAGACGGTCCCGCCGCGCGTCCAGCGCGCCCTCCGGTACGTCCCGGCGGCGGTGCTGGCGGCGCTGGTCCTCCCGGAGTTCGCCCTGCAGGAGGGGGCGGCCTCGGTGCTCGCCGGCGTCGCGCCCGCCCAACTGCTCGCCGGCGGGGTGGCGACGGCCGTCGCGTGGCGAACCGAGAGCGTCCTCTGGACCATCCTCGTCGGGATGGCCTGCCTGATGGCGCTCCAGTCGCTCCTCCCGGCGTTCTGATTCGGACGCTCACTCTCCGCGCCGGCGGTAGACGAGGGTGTGGAGCGCCTCCCTCCCCTCGCCCGGTACCTCGACGGCCGCCGGGTAGCGCTCGAACCCACAGCGCTCGTAGAACCCGACGAGTCCGTCCCGACACACGAGCGTCGGGGCCACGTCCGCGAGGTCCGGATGGCCCACGACAGCAGCCATCAGCCGCTCGCCGAGTGCATCGCCGCGGCGGTCCGCTGTCACGATGACGTCGTGGACCCACGCGTAGTAGACGCGGTCGGTGACGACCCGCGCCGATGCGACCAGCTCGCCGGTGTCGTCCGCACGCAGACCGACCGCGAGGCTGTGGTCGATGGCCCGTTCGACGTCCGCGACGGTCCTGTCCTTCCACCACCCGTACCCCTCGTAGAGGGCGAGCACGTCGGGTGCGTCCTCGGTAGAGAGGTCGACGGGTCGGAGGTCCGTGTCGGTCATGGCCGGACATCGGGGAGTACGCGAAAAGGCGTTCGGGGGGTATGAGACGGGGGCGCTCGCGGTCCCCGCCCTCCGGACGTCCCGCTCCGCCACCGGAACGTCGCCGTTCCGGCCGCCGGCGGGACGGTCAGGCCGTCCCAGGCGCTCGGAGCCTCCCCCCTACCCCCCGAGGTACAGCCGCGACACCTCCGGGTTGTCGAGGAGGGCGTCGGCCTCGTCCTCGAACTCGACGGCTCCCTGGTCGAGGACGTACCCCCGGTCGGAGATGCCCAGCCCCTCGCGGGCGTTCTGCTCGACCATCAGGATGGCCGTCCCGAGGCTGTTGACGGTCTTCACGTCCTCGAACACCGACTGGACGATGTTGGGCGCGAGCCCCGCCGAGGGTTCGTCGATGAGTAACAC
>CAYYSW010000304.1:0-3411 GCA_964474395.1 uncultured Halobacteriales archaeon | reverse complement strand
GGTTGACGAGGCCGCTGGTGCCGTACTCCTGGAGCATCTTCGTCTCGCTCATCAGCTCGCCCATCTGCCCGTTGGCGAGGTCCCGGAGGCCGTCCTCGTCCGCGATCTCGGGGGTGAACTCCCCCTCCCGTATCGCGACGGCCTTCACGTTCTTCGAGCCGAGGACGGCGCCCGCGCCGCCGCGACCGGCGACGCCCTCCCGGAGCTTCCCGTCGTGAAGCAGGCAGGCAAAGCGCACCCGGTTCTCGCCGGCGGGGCCGGCGGCGACGACGTGCGTCTCGTGGCCCCGGCTCTCCGCCTCGCGGACGGCCGTACACGTCTCGTAGGTGCCCATCCCGGCGAACTCGCTTGCGTCCTCCAGTCGCGCGCCGTCCTCGTCGACGTGGACGTACGAGAGGTCGTCACAGGCGCCGTGGAGGACGATAACCTCGAAGCCCGTCGTCTTCTGGGCCTGCGGGAACGTTCCGCCGAACGTCGAGTCGAAGAACCCGTTGGTCATCGGCGAGACGAACCCCACGACGCCGCGGCTCGTCGACTGGAACGGGGTGTAGTTCATCGGCCCGACGGCGAACGCGAGGACGTTCTCCGGGTCGAAGGCATCGGCGTCGTCGGGGACGTGGTCGAACACCTGCTTGGCGGCGAAGCCGTTGCCCCCGAGGAAGCGCCGGGCGTCCTCCGGGTCGATGGCCTCGCGTTCCGTCTCGCCGCTGTCGAGGTGGACGTGGAGCACCTCCCCGCCGTACACCCCCGGCAGGTCGTCGTCGCTCATCGCGTCCCCCCGACGGCCCGCGTCGACCTCCACCGGTCCCCCGTGCTGTCGTCTCGCATGATGTCTCGTGAACCGGGGCCTGCGAGCAAAGGCGTTGTGTCCGCCGATTAATCGTGAAGGTCGTGGGGTCGGTCCGAAAAGGGCTAAACCTCTCGGTGTCTGGTCCCGCGTAGCATGGCAAACCATGACCTGGAACACGGGACCCGACTGGTCGTCTCGCCGAGCAAGGTCGTCCTCGGCCGCGGCGCCGCCGAGGAGGTCGGCGAGTACGCCGCCACGTACGGCGACCGCGCGCTCCTCGTCGCCTCGGAGGTCATCTTCGACATCCACGGGGAGGCGCTCGTCGAGAACCTGGAGGCGGCGGGCCTCGACGTCGTCACCTACACCGAGGTCCGACCCGACCCGACCGTCGAGAACATCGAGGAGGCGTTCGCGCTCTGGGAGGAGGCGAACTGCGACGTCATCGTGACGCTGGGCGGCGGGTCGTCAATCGACACGGGCAAGGGGGTCGGCATCCTCGCGGCCAACGGCGGGTCCATCCGCGACTACGGCGTCGACCGGGCGGGCTACGAGGGCGTCCCGAACCCCTCGCCGCCCATCGTGGCGGTCAACACGACCGCCGGGACCGGCAGCGAGGCCACCCGGTCGGTCGTCGTCTCCGACGAGTCCACCTCGACGAAGTTCCTCATCGTCTCGCAGAACGTCGTCCCGACGGTCGCCATCGAGGACCCCGAGATAACGCGCTCGCTCCCCCGGAGCCACACCGCCTTCACCGGCATCGACGCGCTGACCCACGCCATCGAGGCGTTCGTCTCGGTGAAGGCCTACAGCGTCCCCGACGACTACGCCCGGTCGGCCATCCGGCGCATCAGCGGCTCCTTCACGAAGGCGTGGGCCAACGGCGACAACATCGAGGCGCGCACCGAGATGATGATCGGCCAGTTGCAGGCCGGCCAGGCGTTCACGAACTCCTCGGTCGCCCTCGTCCACGGGATGGCCCGCCCGCTGGGAGCGCAACTCCACATCCCCCACGGGCTGGCGAACGCGCTCATCCTGCCCTACGTGATGGAGTTCTCCGCGATGGCCGCCCCCGAGAAGTACGCCGAGATAGCGCGCCTGATGGGCGAGGCCGACGAGGACACGCCGACCCGCGAGGCCGCCGACGCCGCCGCCGACGCCGTCCTGCGCGTCTGCGAGGACGTGAGCCTCGCCTCCTACCTCGACGAGTTCGGCGACGTCCCCGACCGCGAGGACTACCTCGACGTCGTCGAGACGATGGCGGAGGACGCCATCGACTCCGGATCGCCGGACAACAACCCGCGGGTCCCCACACGCGAAGAGATTGAGGAGCTGTTCGTCACTATCTACGACGACGCCCTCGCACCCGACAGCCCCCGTCGCTCGTGAGCGTCGCGGTCGAGGTCCGCCTGTTCGCCACGTTCCGCGAACGGGTCGGGGAACGCACCCTCGCCCGGAGCGTGGAACCGGGCACGACCGTCCGCGAGTTGCTCGCCGCCCTCGAAGCCGACTACCCGGACCTCGACGGCGCGCTCCTCGACGGCGACGGCGGGACGCCCCCCTCGGTCGCCGTCCTCCACGAGGGGAAGAACGCGAACCTCGACGCCGAACTCGCGGCGGGCGACGAGGTGAGCGTCTGCCCCCCCGTCACCGGCGGGTAGGGCGGGCCGCCCGCCGCGACGGGTCGGTGCTCTTCTGCTCGTGTGTCGTCTCGCACGCGACAGCGGTGCCGTCGCTGTCATAAACGGATATCGGCGCGCCGTTCGGCGGAGAATACGGGCGTGAGTGTCCTCGGCGGTCGGGTCCGTCGTCGGGGGAGCGGGAGGCCGATTAGCTGCTGTGCGGCGGCTCGTCGCGGTGGTTGTCGATGTTCTCCTGTTCTGCGGCCTCCTCCTCGCGCATCTCGGACTTGCGCTCGGCCTCGTCCTCGGCGGCCTCCTGCTGGGCCTCCTTCGCCCCCTCGTTCTGGAGTTCCTCGGCCTCCTCGATGTCCTCGGCCTCCTCCTCGGATTTCTCCTTCGCCAGTTCGACGTCCCGTCCGTGTTCGTCGTCGGACATAGTTCGGTCTTCTCGGGCGGACCGGATATGTCTGACGGCGGCAGTGGCAAGCGCCGTTCAGTCGGAGAACGACCGGGGTTCGCCGTCGGGTTCGACGTCGAGGCCGAACTCCGCGGCCCGCGAGCGCCAGAACTCCGCGTACCCCTCCTCCTCGCCGCTCTCGACGGTGGTCTCGCCGCTGCGGACCTGGTCGAGCTTCAGGTTCACCTCGTTGAGCAGCCGGTCGCCGACGTCGTCGGTGATGACGCCCGACCGCATCGCGTCCATCAGCGCGCTCTTCTCCTGCTGGAGGACCTGCCGCTCGCCGACGAGCAACCGCTCGCGGCGGAGTTCGGGGTTCGAGGAGAGCAGCGAAGCGATGGCCTCCTGGAGGTCGTTCTGTTCGCGTTCGTACTCGTCGGTGAAGTCCTCGTACACCTCCCGGGGGAGGTCGCCGCGGCGCTTCAGCCGGTCGGCGGCGTCGAGGGCCGCCTCGACGGCCCGGCGCCGCCCGATGAGCAGTTCGTACAGTTCCTCGGCCTCGCTCCGCGTGACGATGTCCAGCCGATCGAGCAGGTTCGACATCG
>CAYYSW010000303.1:0-3413 GCA_964474395.1 uncultured Halobacteriales archaeon | reverse complement strand
TCTGCTCGATGAACCTCGCGTTCCGCCGCGAGGTCGTCCCGGCGTTCTACCAGCTGCCGATGGACGACAACCCGTGGGACGTCGGCCGGTTCGACGACATCTGGTCGGGCGTGTTCCTCAAGCGCGCCTGCGACCTCATGGGCACGCAGATACTCAACGGCTACCCCCTCTGCGAGCACAACAAGGCCCCGCGCTCGACGTTCGACGACCTGAACAACGAGGTGCCGGCCCTCGAACTCAACGAACACGTCTGGGAGGTCGTCGACGACGCGGGGGAGGGCGCCGACTCCTACGGCGAGGCGTTCGCCGCGATGGCCGACGCCCTCGTGACCCACGAGGACGACTACGCCAACAGCGAGTTCCTCACGTACGTCGGCGAACACATGCGCGAGTGGCTGGACTGCCTCGACGCCCTCGGGACCGAACCGGTCCACGCCACACCGACCCCCGCGGACGACTGACCGGAGCTGGAACCAGCAGATATAAGTGTTTTAGGCTGGCCTAAACAACCAATGAGTGACAACGGACACCGGCGGCGCCGGGTCCTCCAGGCGCTGGGGACCGTCGGCGCGACCGGGTTGGCGGGGTGCACAGGGCTGTTCGGGGGCGACGACGGCGAGCAGTCGTTCGAGCCGGGGCAGATCGGGTCGGGCCGCGGCGGCGACTACGTCCCCGCGGGGGTTCCGATGGAGGCGATGCCGGACCTCTCGGGGACCATCGACGTCTACTCCGGGCGCGGGCAGGCGCTGGTCGGCCGCCTGTTCGACTACCTGCGCGAGCAGTACCCCGACCTCACCATCAACGCCCGCTACGAGGACTCGATAACCCTCGTCAACATGATCCAGGAGGAAGGAGACAACAGCCCCGCGGACGTGTTCTACTCGGTCAACGCGGGGTCGCTGGGCGCGCTGGCCGAGGCCGGCCGGACGACGACGCTCCCCGACGAGGTCCTCGACCTCCCCAAGGAGGAGTTCCGCGACCCCGAGGGCGAGTGGACGGGTACCTCCGGGCGCGCCCGGACCATCCCGTACAACACGAACGCCTTCGACGCCTCGGACATCCCCGAGGACATCTTCGCGTTCCCGGACGCCGACCGCTTCGACGGGGCGATGGGGTGGGCGCCCTCCTACGGGTCCTTCCAGGCGTTCATCACGGCCATGCGTGTCCTCAACGGCCGGGAGGAGACGAAGCAGTGGCTCCAGGGGATGCTCGACTCGGGCGTCCAGGAGTACGCCGACGAGTTCGTCATCGCACAGGCGGTGGCCGACGGCGAGATACAGGCCGGCTTCGCGAACCACTACTACATCCAGCGCGTCCTCGACGCGCGGCCCGACGCCCCGCTCGCGACGGCGTTCACGAGCAACGACGCCGGTGCGGTGTTCAACGTCGCCGGCGCGGCGGTCGTCGACACGGCCGACGACACCGACACGGCCGCGAACTTCATCCGGCACCTCCTCTCGGCGGAGGCCCAGGAGTACTTCATCAGCCAGACCTACGAGTATCCGGTCATCCCGGAGGCCCAACCCATCGGCGACCTGCCGCCCGTCTCGGAGCTGAGCCCGCCGCCGGAACTCGACCTCTCGCAGCTGGCGGACTACGGTCCGACCATCGAGCTCCTTCGGGAGGTCGGGATCACCGTCTGACATGGCAACCAACACCGTCGGGGACCGGGTCGGGGGTCGGTCCGTCGGCCTCACCCTCGTCGCGGGGGCCATCGCGGCCGTCGTCCTCTCGCCGCTGCTGTGGCTGCTCGCTGGCGCCTTCGAGGCCCGCGACAGCCTCGGGCTGCTCGTCGCCGACACCACCATCGAGGTGTTCGTCAACAGCGTCGCCCTCGCCGCCGCCGTCACCGGCGCGTCCATCGTCATCGGGGTCCCGCTCGCCTACCTCACCGTACGGACCGACCTGCCCGGAAAGCGCCTCTTCACCGTCCTGCTGGCGACGCCGCTGGTGGTCCCCTCCTACATCGGCGCGTTCGCGTTCGTCTCGGCGTTCGGTCCCCGTGGACGGCTGCAGGGGCTCCTCGCGCCGTTCGGTATCGAGTCGTTGCCATCCATCTACGGGTTCGGGGGAACGGTCCTCGTGCTCACGCTGTACACCTACCCGTACGTGTTCATCACGACGCGCGCGGCGCTGAAGACGCTCGACACGTCGCTCATCGACGCCGCCCGGACCCTCCAGCACGACGGGTGGGAGACCTTCAGGCGGGTCACGTTCCCGCAGATTCGCCCAGCCATCGGGGCGGGGTCGCTGCTCGTGGCGCTGTACGCCCTCTCGGACTTCGGGACGCCACAGATAATGCGCTACGACGTGTTCACGCGCGTCATCTTCTCGGCACAGAAGTACAACCTCGACCTCGCGGTGTTGCTCTCCCTGCAACTGCTGACGGTGACGTTCGTCATCCTCGCCATCGAGTCGCGCGTCCGCGGGAGCGGCGTCCAGTCCGACCGCCCCGGCCGGCAGGCCTCGTTGCTCCGCCTCGGGCGGCTGAAGGTCCCTGCCGTCCTGACGTGTCTCGCCGTACCGACGCTGGCGCTCGCCGTCCCCCTCGGCATCCTCGGCCTCTGGCTGGTCAACGCGGGGCGGACGACGAGTTCGCTTGCCTTCCAGCCCGAGTACGCGCTGAACTCCGTGGGGCTGTCGTTCGCGGCGGCGGTCGTCGCCGCGCTCTGTGCGCTCCCCATCGCGCTCGTCGCCGCCCGCCGGAGCGGGCTGCTCCCCGCCGCCCTCGAACGGTCGGCGTACGTGGGGTACGCCGTGCCGGGGCTGGTCATCGGCCTCGCGCTCGTCTTCTTCGGCGCGCGCTACGGGGGAACGTTCTACCGCCGGGGCGTCATCCTGCTGCCCCTGCTCGTGTTCGCCTACGTCGTCCGCTTCCTCCCGCAGGCCGTCGGCTCGACGCGCACCTCCTTCGAACAGGTGTCTTCCACCCTCGAAGAGGCCGCCCGGACCCTCGGGGAGCCGCCCTCGCGGGCCTTCCGGCGGGTCACCCTGCCGCTGGTCGCGCCGGGGGTCCTCGGCGGGGCGGCGCTCGTCTTCCTGACGACGATGAAGGAGCTCCCCGCGACGCTCCTGCTCCGCCCGGCCGGGTTCGACACCCTGGTGACACACCTCTGGGCGGCCGAACAACAGGGCTATTACGGGCAGGCCGCGATACCTGCACTCGTGTTGTTGCTGGTGAGTGCGCTCTCGCTGCTCGTCATGGTCAGACTGGAGGGGTACGATGTCGAATGAGCTACTGTCGGGACGGACGGACGCGAACGTAACGAGCGCGGGGACCACCGAGCGTGCGCAGTCCTCCGGGGAGATCGTCCTCGAACTCGACGGGGTCTGCAAGTCCTTCGGCGACACGCGCGTCATCGACGACCTCGACCTCGCCGTTCGGGACGGCGAGTTGCTCACCATGCTCGGCC
>CAYYSW010000302.1:2186-3445 GCA_964474395.1 uncultured Halobacteriales archaeon | reverse complement strand
CGAGGCGGTCACAGATGATGGCGACCATGTGTGGCGCGCTGACGGTCTGGTCGTGCCCGATGGGGAGCGGTCGGTCCTCGTAGGCCCGGTCGCGGTACTCCTCGGGGACGAACTCGTGACGTGGGACCGACCGGACCGCCTCGAGGACGGACTCGCGAGTCACCCGGCCGCTCCGCGAGAGGGCGTTCACCAGCTCGTTCCGGTCGTCCTCGTGGCTCATCTCACCAGGCCGACCAGGCGTCGCTTGTCTCGTCGTCGCCGTAGACGCGCTTGATGTCCTTCGCCAGCGCGCCGTCGCCTCGCTTGTCGAGTTGCGAGTGGTCGTACTCGCGGGCGTCCTCGCGCAGGCGGATGGACTTGACGGTGAACTCCTCGTCGCCGAACGTCGCCGTCTCGCCGACGACGAACTCGTGGTCGCCGGGCAGGAGCAGTTTCAGGCTCCGCGTGTCGTCGTGGCGACCGTCCCGGGGGTTCAGCGTCACGGGGACGTTGACGTTGTCTACGGCGCGCGTCCAGAACGTCTCGACGTCCTCGGCGGGCGCGCTCTCGACCCGCCGCTCGTTCGCTATCTGGAGGCTCGTGATGCGGACGGTCATGATGGCCTCCTCGGTGTCCACGATGAACTCCTCGCCGACGGCGACGACCTCCTCGGCGGGCGCCGAGACCTGCGTCTTGAACGACTCGCCGTCCTGCGAGACGATGACGGTCCGCTCGACCTCTTGCTCCTCTTCGACGGTCGTCTTGTGGGTGTGGCCGCACTCCGTACAGCGGACGGTCATCGTCCCGCCCGGGGACAGCACCTCGTGGACCGTCTCGAAGTCCGGCGAACAGGCCGGGCAGGCGACGGCGAGGCGCTCTGCTGGTTCGCTCATATCCCGTGTTCTTGGTGCGGACGTAAAAGGGCGTCTGTGTGCGCGGTTCGAGCGAGCGCAGCGAGCGAGAACCGCGGAGTCCGAACGGGGAGCAGTGCGGACCGCTCCGCCGTCTCGGTGGTAACCGGGGGCCCCCGGCCGCCGGTGACAGAGCGGGCCGTGAAGCGCGCGGCTGGTCAGGTGGGCGAACCGAGCGAGCACCGCGCTACTCGCCTGCGGGCAGTTCGACGACCTCGCCGTCTCGCGGTTCAACCCCTCGCGTCATCGCGGAAGTTCCACTTCCGCGCCGTCCGCGTACACGGTCGGTTCGAGGACGATGCCGTCGAGGTGGAGGGGTGCGTCAGTGTCCCCGCCGATGCCCGCGTCGTCGCCGATGGCGATGTGGAC
>CAYYSW010000302.1:0-2176 GCA_964474395.1 uncultured Halobacteriales archaeon | reverse complement strand
GGTTGTAGGCGTCCCGCCCCACCGCCTCGGCGCCCGTCTCGACCTGTTCGCGCACCTCGTCGTCGGAGATGCGAGTGACGTAGCCGTCCTCGACGTCGAACTCCAGGGTCCGCCCGTCGAGGCGGCCGTGGGGCATCATCGTCCCGTCGACGACGTACGTCCCGTTCGCCGTCTCGGGACTGACGAACGTCTCGCCGGCCGGCAGGTTCGAGAACTCCCCCGCGGCGTGGACGATGCCGGTGTCCTGTCGCCACTCGCGGTCGCCGGGTTCGAACGTGATGTCCGTGCCGGCGGGCGTCGTGACCCGCACCTCGCTCGCGCCGGACACCTGCTCGTACACCTCGCGGGTGTGGCGTTCGATGGCGTCGTAGTCGGCGTCGAGGCCCGTCACGAACACCTCCTCGGTGATGCCGGGGAGCGTCGCGCCGCGAGTGCCCGCGGCCGTGGCTTCGGAGCGCGCGCGGGTGTGGCTGAGGCTCTTGGTCGTCGGCGCGAGGAAGACGTCCGCGGCCGCCATCGCCGCCGCGACGGGCGCCGGCGGTTCCTCGCCGTGCTGGTTCCCCGGCGGGTAGCGGATGAGGCTCACGTCCTCCGCGACGTCGCGCGCGGCGTCGTACAGCGCCTCCCCGATGCGTTCGCGCTTCTCGTCGGTGACGACGAGACAGGACTCCTCCGCCCCGAGGCCCATGCACTGCTCGATCGCGGTGCGCGCGGGCGCCGCGAGGTCGCTGTCGTCGGTCATACCTCCCCTTGCCGCGACTGGCCGTTAGTCCTTGCCAATCAGGCGGCGCGTCCGGGCGACCCTACGCCGACCCGCCCGTGTTGGCGCTCCCGCCGGAGCTGACCGTGGCGGCGGCGTTCGTCGTCTGGACGAGGTACTCCGCGGGGCCGGCGGTGCTCCCGATGCTCGACCCGTCGGCGAGGTCCACCTGGACTCCCACCTCGACCCGGACGGCGCGTTCCGCGGTGGCGCCGTCGGTGGTCGACTCGAAGTCGCCCGCCTGGAAAGGGGTGCCACCGAGGAGTCGCTGTTGATTCATGTTGAACGTCTTCGACCCCGATAGGGTGTCCGCTGATATATCGAACTGCTGCCCGGAGAACGTGTAGGTCGTCTGTGCGTCGTTCGGGTCGGTGACGGTGGTCGTGAGCACCGCGCTCTGTGGCGTCGAGTCGAGGCCGCTCCACGTCACGTCGATGGATGGCGCGACGGTGAGACCCGTGATCGTCCCGTCGTCGGACGACAGCGAGACGTCGCTCGCGCTCAGCGTCGCCGCGATGGCGTCGTCGCTGACCATCCCTCTGAAGACGGACGCCGAGAGGCCTGCCACTCCCAGTGCGCTCACTGCCCGGAGGACCCGTCGCCGGGTGGTCGTCTCCCTGCGCTCCCGTTCCGCTGCTGGTTCTTCTCGCATTGTGTGCCAACGGCCCCGAAGTCGGTCGTCCGGGGCTGTTCCGTGCGTTCGAATCCGCACTTATAACACTGTCTGTTTATGCTAACAGTAATTGGATGGTGATTGTATTCGTAGGGGAAGAGCGGGGGCGACCCGATGGGTCGGGCCGACAGGGTTACTCACGCAATAATTATCCCGGTGGGAAGGGGAGGTTCGACCGACATGATCCGAGTCGGCATCAACGGCTACGGGACCATCGGGAAGCGCGTCGCGGATGCGGTGGCCGCCCAGCCCGACATGGAGCTGGTCGGCGTGGCGAAGACCCGACCGAACTTCGAGGCGGAGACGGCCGTCGAGAAGGGCTACCCGCTCTACGCGGCCATCGAGGACCGGATGCCCCGCTTCGCGGAGGCCGGCATCGACGTCGCGGGTCCCGTCGGGGATCTCGTCGAGGCGGCGGACGTCGTCGTGGACGCCTGCCCGTCGGGCATCGGCGCGGAGAACAGGTCGATGTACGAGGAGTACGACACCCCCGCGCTCTACCAGGGCGGCGAGGACGCCGACATGGTCGACGTGAGCTTCAACGCCCGGAGCAACTTCTCCGAGGCCGAGGGCGCGGACCACGTCCGCGTCGTCTCCTGCAACACGACCGGCCTCTCCCGGCTGTTCGCGCCGCTCGTCGAGGAGTACGGCGTGAAGAAGGCACGCGTGACGCTCGTCCGCCGCGGCGGCGACCCCGGCCAGACCGGCCGCGGTCCCATCAACGACATCCTGCCGAACCCGGT
>CAYYSW010000301.1:0-3454 GCA_964474395.1 uncultured Halobacteriales archaeon | reverse complement strand
AACGCGAGGGGGTCGTCGTACCAGCGCGCGTCACGGTGGACGACCCACGGGTTCATGAAGACGCGGGCGCCCGCGGGAAACGTGTAGCCGCCGACCTCGTCCGGTGCCGTCGCCTCGCGGACCATACCGGGGACGGGCGGGAAGAGCCGCATCGACTCCTTGACGACCTGCTCGGTGTAGGTGAGCGCCGGGAGGTCCGCCAACGTCGGCGTCTCGCCGCCGAGCTCCGATTCGAGCTCCGCGACCAGCTTCGCCTCGATTTCGGGGTGCTGTGCGAGGAGGTAGACGGTGTAGGTCAGCGAGACGGCGGTCGTCTCGTGACCGGCGGTGATGAGCGTGATCGCCTCGTCGCGGATCTGCTCGTCCGAGAGCGGCGCTCCGTCCTCGTCCCGTGCGGCGAGGAGCATCGAGATGACGTCGTGCTCGCCGGGGTCGGCCCGTTTCTGCCGGAGTATCTCGTCGACGACGTCGTCGAGCGTGTCGCGGGCACGCGCCATCCGTCGCCGGGACGGCAGCGGGACCGCCTCGGGCAGCATGAAGTTCGCCAGGCTGGTCGTCGCCGGGAGGAAGTCGTTGACCGCGGCCTCGATGTCGTCGGCGTACCGGTCGATATCGACCCCGAACAGCGCCTGGGCGACGATCTTCAGCGTCAGCTCCATCATGTCGCCGTGGACGGCGCGGGTCTCGCCGTCCGACCAGCCGTCGAGCATCGCCTCCGTCTGCTCGGTCATCATCCCGGCGTACACCTGTATCCGGTCGGGGTGGAACGACGGCTGGACGAGATGCCTGTTGCGCCGCCACTCCTCGCCCTCGCTGTTCAGGATGCCGTTGCCGAGCAGCGGCCCGAGCAGTCGCTGGAACTGCTCGCCTTTCACGTAGTTCGTGTTGTTGTGGACCAGCACCCGCTCGATGTGCTCGGGGTCGGTGAGCTGGAACGCGTGTCCGTGGATGTCCGTCCAGTGGACGACGTCGCCGTACTCCTCGGCCATCCGCTCGTTGAACTCCAGTCCGCCCAGTATCGAGGCGGGCGTCGAGCCGACGACCGGCAACCCGGTCGGCCCCGGCGGGAACTCGGGTCCGGCCTCGGACTCGGAGGGTCGGTCACTCATCGCCGACGCGTAGGGCGGCCGTTCGATTGTGGATTCCTTCTAGCATACTAGGAACCCTTTTTATCGCCCGTTCGTACAACCGAGGTAGCGACTCCGAGCGTCCGTCCCGCCGCCACTCGACTCACCCCATGACCGACGAAACGATCCGCTCCGCGACGCTCGTCCTCTCGGGAGCCCTGCGCCCGCGGGTGTTCGAGCGGATCGACGACTCGCCCGCCGTGTCGCTGCCGACCACCCGGTATCTCGGTCCCGTCGAGGACGGCCAGTACGTCGGGCTCTCGGACCTCCGCGGCGACCTCGCGGTCGCCCGGAGCCTGTTCGCCGAGAGCGACGACGTCGTTCGGTACGACGTCGCTGGGTCGGGCGACCAGGGTATCGTCTACGCCCACTACCGGACCGTCGGCCTCGTCGAGGAACTGCTCACCCTTCTCTACGAGAACGACGTCGTCCTCGAATGGCCGGTCGAGCACCGACGGCGCGGACGCGATTCGGTCGCCCGCTTCTCGATAATCGGCACGAGCGCCGGTATCAAGCAGGCGGCGGCGGGCCTCCCCGACGGGGTCGACCTCACGCTCGAACAGATCGGACGGTACGACTCCGGGGGCGGCGAGCGGTCGGTGCTGACCGACACGCAGTCGGCGCTCCTCGACCTCGCGGTCCGGGAGGGGTACTACGAGGTGCCACGGGAGACGACCCAGCAGGCGCTAGCCGACCGCCTCGGCGTCACGACCGCGACCGTGAGCGACCGGCTCCAGCGCATCGAGCGCCGCGTGATGACGGCACACCACGCGGGTTCGTCGGACTGACCCCGCGAGGGTGCGACCGGCGGGACGTCCTCCGCCAGCGTCTCGGCCGCTCAGACGGCGCTACCGTTCACGACCGGTCGGGTCGCTCCGGCCACTCCGGCCGTCTCGTAGTCGGTAGACGACGGCCTCGTACGGGCGGAACTCGCGACCGGCCGGCGAGGCCGGCGGGTCGGCGTAGTTGCCGAGCAGCGCCGTCGCGTCGCCCGCCCCGACGTCGGCGTCGAACGTCGCCGGGCCGTCCGACCAGTTGAGGACGACGAGGGCCCGTTCGTCCCCGAGGGTGCGCGTGTAGGCGTAGAACCGTTCGTCCTCGGGCAACAGGAGGTCGTACGTCCCGTAGACGAGGACCTCCTCCTCGTCCCGGAGGTCGATGAGCCGCCGGTAGTGGTGCCAGACTGACCCTCGCGTCGTCATCGCCGACGCCACGTTGACGTCTGGGTAGTTCGCGTTGACGTCGAACCAGGGCTCTCCGTCGGTGAAGCCGGCGTGCTCCCCGTCGGTCCACTGCATCGGCGTGCGCGAGTGGTCGCGGCTCCGGTAGTTGACGACGTCCGCAACCTCGTCGTAGCCGTCGATGGCGCCGTTCTCGATGAGGTCCCCGACGATGCCGACGGTCATCGGGTCGTCGAGGTCGTCGAGCCCCTCGAACTCGGTGTTGGTCATCCCGACCTCGTCGCCCTGGTAGACGTACGGCGTCCCGCGGAGCGTCAGCATGAACGTCGCGAGGAGGGTCGCGCTCTCCTCGCGGTAGGCCTCGTCGCCGAACCGCGAGACGATGCGGGGGTTGTCGTGGTTCCCCATGAACACCGCGTCCCAGTACGGCTCGGCCACCTCCTGCTGGTGGCGGGTCACGACCGACTTGAGGTCGGTGAGGTCCCACTCCCCCCAGTCGTCGGCGGTCCACGACCCGCCCGTCCCGACGTCGACCCCGAGGTGGTCGAACAGGAATATCATGTCCAGCCCGCTTTTCCCCTCGGCGAGGTAGTCGGCGGCCCGGTCCGCGCCCGTTCCGCCCATCTCGCCGGCGGTCACGACGTCGTAGTTCGAGAGCGTCGCGTCGTAGAGGGCCTGGAGGTACTCCTGGACGTTCGGGCCGTGGGTGAAGTGTTCCTCCCCGACGATGGCCGCCTCGGGGTCGCCGTCGGGCAACCCCTCCGTCTTCGAGATGTGGTTGATGGCGTCCATCCGGAAGCCGTCGATGCCCCGCTCCAGCCACCACGTCACCAGCTCCTCGACGTCCGCCCGGACCTCGGGGTTGCGCCAGTTCAGGTCGGGTTGCTTCTCGTCGAAGAGGTGGAGGTACCACTGGCCCCGTTCGTCGTCGTAGCTCCACGCCGGCCCGCCGAAGATGGACTCCCAGTTGTTCGGCGGGAGCCGGGTCCCGTCGTCGGCTTCGCGACCGTCGCGCCAGACGTAGTAGTCCTCGTACTTCCCCTCCCGGCGACGGGAGCGCCGGAACCACTAGTGTTCGTCGGAGGTGTGGTTTACCACGAGGACCATGATGAGGCGCATGTCGCGGGCGTGGAGCGCGTCGAGCAG
>CAYYSW010000300.1:0-3460 GCA_964474395.1 uncultured Halobacteriales archaeon | reverse complement strand
GGTAGCGGTCCCTCGTCACGGAGCCGAACGCTCCGTAGGTGTTGACGAGGTTCAGCGGGTCGAAGGAGGCGTTCATCGCCTGTGTCGTGGAGAGCATGTTCCGGACCGGGCGGACGCTCAGCGCGAGGACGAGCGCGGCGACGAGGAGGGCGAGGACCTCCAGGTACAGCGGCGTCGGGGCCGGCTGGGGTGCGGCGACGGGGAGGACGGCCGTCAGGACGCCGTCGCTGAACGTCGCTACCGCCTGGACGATGGTGAGCGCGTTGAGCCACGAGAAGTTCCCGGAGACGAGCAGCCACGACTGGAAGCCGACCGTCGCCGCCCCGCCGATAGCGGCGTACGGCTGCGGGGCGAAGTAGAGGAACGGGACGGCGAGTTCGAGGACGTGGTTGCCGAGCGTCTCGGCGCGGTGGACGCGCCGCGGGAGGTTGTGGGCGAACCAGCTCCCCGGGTTGGGCATGGGCTGGGTCTCGTGGTGGTAGTCGAGACACGTCAGGTCGCGCCAGCAGTCGTCGCCGCGCAGCTTGATGAGGCCCGCGCCGAACATGTTCCGGAAGAGCAGCCACGCGAGGAGGTACAGCACGACGACCGGCGGGCCGGCCGCCCCCGCCCCGAGGAAGACGGCGAGGAAGCCCGTCTCGGTCAGCATCGACTCCCAGCCGTAGCCGTAGAACAGCCCGCCGGCGTTGACGAACGAGAGGTAGAGCGCCCACAGGGTCGCCCAGAGCGCCATCGACGCGGGCACGGCCAGCGGGTCGGGGAGCCAGTAGGGGACGCCGACCAGCGCCAGCGCCGAGAGGGCGACGCCGGTCCACGCGGCGACGCCGACGGCCCGGTCGGAGGGAACGAGGACGAAGAGGCTCGGCCGTTCCCTGAACGACACCTCCTCGGCGAACCGGTCCAGCGGTCGGAGGCCGTCTTCGCCGGCCAGGGGGCGGAACTGCCGCGCCGCGACGAGGAACGCCAGCAGGTAGATGAGGGCGAGGCCGCGCTGGAAGAGGAAGCGCGCCAGCCAGTAGTCGGTCTCCCACGGGAGCACGTCCGGTGGAACCGGGCCGCCGGACATAGACGTTGGGCCTCCCGTCTCCGGCCCACTGGCTGGCACGGCGGGTGCCTTCTCCGTGGGGGTGTCTCCCCTTATCTCCGTCCGGCAGAGACCGCGACAGGGTCCAACTCACCCGAAGCGCGCCGGCGAGAGGAACTCGCGCAGGTCGGGGTCGGGGGTCCGGTCGTCGGCGACGACCGCCGCGAGGTGGTCGCCGACGGCGGGGGCGAGGGTCACCCCGAGACCGCTCATCCCCGTCGCGACGTAGTAGCCCGCCCGGTCGGTCGCGCCGACCAGCGGTCGGGCGTCGGGCGTGACCGTCCGGAGGCCGACCCAGTCGGCGGCGACGCCCGCGCCTGCCAGTTCCGGGAGGAACCGGTCGAACCGGTCGGCGACCGCGAGCGGGAAGTCCGCATCGACGCTCCGGGCCGCGGCGGGGTCCAGTCGCTCGGCGTCGTCGTACGGGACGCCGTAGCGGCCCGCGAACACCTGTCTGGTCCCCTCCCCCCGGAGGTAGTGGCCGTCCTCGAACTCGACGAACGGGAGCGGCGGGTCCGTCCCCTCGTCGAGGACGAGGATGGGGCCGCGGTTGTGTCGAAGCGGGTGGGAGACGCCGGCCATCCGGTCGAGCGCGGACGCCCACGGCCCCGCCGCGTTCACGACGGCGCTGGCGGCGACCCGTCCGTCGTCGGTCTCGACACCGACCGCCCGGCCGCCCTCGACGACGACGTCCGTGACGGGGGTGCCCGTCTCGACGCGCGCGCCGGCGGTCCGCGCCTCGCCGACGAAATGCTGGACGATTCCCGCCGGGTCGAGGTACCCCTCCTCGGGGAGGAGGAGGCCGCCCGCGACCGCCCCCGGGGCGAAGCCGTAGCGCTCCAGGTCCTCGGTCGCCAGCAGTCGTGTCTCGACGCCGAGCGAGTCGAGTTCGTCGGCCGTCGCCCGGTGGTCGGCCATCCCGTCGGCGTCTTCCGCGACGTAGAGGCCGCCGATGGGCGAGAACTCGATGGTGTCGTCCCCGACGAGTCGCCCGTAGGTCGCCCACGAGCGCTCCCGGAGGTCGTGGGCCGTCCGGTCGGGGACCGACTGGTGCCAGATGAACATGGCCGCCGATGCCGCGGTGGTTCCGCCGCCCAGCGTGTCGCGCTCGCAGAGGACGACCGGGAGACCCGCCTCCGAGAGGTGCGCGGCGACGCTCGCACCGACGATTCCGCCCCCGACCACGACGACAGGATCCATACCCGGCTCGAACGGTAGGCGCGTGTTAAGTCTACCCGTGGGGGGTACGATATTACCGGAGGAAGAGGACTTTACCGGCCGGGTCCCGTACCCCCTCCGTGGAGTCCCCGTTCGACGTCCTCGCGGTCGATTCGGACGCCGACGACGCGGAGATAGAACGCGCGTACAGACAACGTGTGCTAGAGGCTCACCCGGACCACGGAGGGTCCGCACGCGAGTTCCAGCAGGTCCGTGAGGCCTACGAGCGCATCCAGTCGGGGTACGAACCGGAGGAGGCGAACGGCATCGAGAACGGGAACGGCACCGTCAACGGGAACGGGACGGTCGCCGAGACGGCGGACGACGGTGCGGCCGGGACCGAGGAGGGGAGCGCGGACGACGACGGCGAGAGGGAGACCGAGGGCGTCCCGACGGAGTTCCTCAACTACGACGTCCTCGCCGACCACGGCTGGGAGCTCAACGACGACGACCTCTTCGAGAAGGCCGCGAACGCGGACCTCGACCCCGAGGACTACGGACAGTTCACGGTCGGCCCGCGCCAGTCGGTCCTCGAAGCGGCGGAGGACGACGGCAACCTCTGGCCGTACGCCTGCCGCGGCGGGGCGTGTACCAACTGCGCGGTCGCCGTCGTGGAGGGCGAACTGCCCCCGCCGGCGAACCACATCCTCCCGCAGGGGATGATCGACCAGGGCATCCGCCTCTCGTGTGTCACACAGCCGACCTCGGACGAGCTGAAGGTCGTCTACAACGTGAAGCACCTGCCGGGGCTCGACGAGCTCCGACTCCCGCCGAGCCGCTTCGACAAGGCCCGGTTCAACGACTGACCGCCGTCCGTTCGACCGAAAATCTCTTGTACCAGATTATGTCCCTCCGGAAAACACGCTCCAGACGGCCGCACAGGAGCGAGGGCTTAAGGGGACGGAAAGTCGTTGTCGATACACGATGAAGAACCCCACCCGTGAGCGCGAGCGCGAGCAAGAACCGGAGCAGCAAGCGCAGGAACAAGGCGACAAACGGGTGTGTGCGGAATGTGAGTCGGGAACGCTCGTCAAGAGCGACGACCAGGGCGAACTCGTCTGTGACGAGTGTGGCCTCATCGTCGAGGAGACGAACATCGACCGCGGTCCGGAGTGGCGTGCGTTCAACCACTCCGAGCGCCAGAGCAAGTCCCGGGTC